>DASXYR010000156.1:0-2784 GCA_036502385.1 Gemmatimonadaceae bacterium | reverse complement strand
GGATCGCATCGTGCCGGCCGACAAACGACCGGCTGGCCAGTCGCCTTACCGGACGTCCGCATCGCCGATACGCATCGGCGACGACGTATGGATCGGAGGCGGGACACTCGTGCTCGCAGGCGTCACCATCGGCGACAACGTCAGCATTGGTGCGGGAAGTATCGTGACGGCCGACATCCCTTCGGATTCACTCGCGCTTGGCCAGCCGTGTCGCGTGATCCGCTCGCTGCGATGACCACGGTCGGCCTCCTAGGGGGAAGCGGGAAGCGGGAAGCGGGAGGCGGAGGCGGGAGGGCAGCGAGTAGATGACCTTGCCCGGTAATCAGCGGGGCTTGAGGTCGGCTGAGTAGATATGCCAGCGCCGCTGCTCGGGCGTGGCGCCATCCACCATTGCTCGACGGAGGGTGTAGGTCCCCTCGAAGTGTTGTCGCGTTCCATCACGCAGAGTGGCATCGACCATTACGGGCACGGTTGCGTACTGCGATCCCGCCGCGCCTTCGATCTGAACGCTGTCGGAGACTGTTGCGCGAACCTGCATGGTCTGCGCGAAACCCGCCGCGAAAGCTGCTCGATTCTTTCCGCTCGCCTGACCGCTTTGGCCCCAAAGGGAGTAAGCAGCGTCATATTTGCGCGCCTGAATCGCATCGTAGTATTGGCGCACGAGCTGCGCAGGAGTGACCGATGTCTCCCTGACCAGGGTGTCCTTGATGGGCGTGTCCTTAATGGGTGTGTCCTTGACTGCGGACCCGGATGGCTTGACACTCGTCCCCGCCGTATCGTTCTGTGCAACGCGAGCTGGTCGATCGCCACATCCTGCGATCACGAGCAGCCCGCCAATCAATAGACTATATCTGGTTGCAATCATGCCGGAGGTCGCGTGCAAGAATCGTATCCTGCTTTGATAAGAGCCGTTCGAACTGCAACGTGCTTTGCGGTGTTGGCCCTGATGGGGTGCGCGAGTGCGACGATGGCGCCGAAAACGGGGCTCGTCTGGCAGGACGAGTTCAATGGACCCGCGGGGACGACGTTCGATCGGACGAAATGGACGGCCGACACCGGGGGCGAGGGGTTCGGCAATCAGGAGCGCGAGTTCTACACGACGCGCCCCGAAAACGTCGGTCTCGATGGCGACGGGCATCTCGTCATCACCGCGCGCGCCGAGCCGGCATCGAGCACGGATCAGTGCTGGTACGGCAAGTGTCTCTACACGTCCGCTCGACTCAAGACCGAGGGAGTCTTCACGCAGACGTATGGCCGCTTCGAGGCGCGCATCCGCATTCCACGCGGACAGGGCATCTGGCCCGCGTTCTGGATGCTGGGCGACGACATCGGAACCGTCGGATGGCCGACGAGCGGCGAGATCGACATCATGGAGAACATCGGCCGCGAGCCGGCCGTCGTGCACGGTACGCTGCACGGTCCTGGATATTCAGGAGCCGGCGGAATCGGACGCGCCGATACCCTTAAGAGTGGCGCGTACGCCGACGACTTTCACATCTACGCCGTCGAATGGCAGCCGAACGAGATTCGCTGGTACGTCGACGGCCGGCAGTACCATCGGATGACACCAACTGACATCCCGAGTGGAACGAAGTGGGTATTTCAGCACCCGTTCTTTCTCCTGCTGAATCTCGCGGTGGGCGGCGGCTGGCCAGGAGATCCGGACGCGTCGTCGACATACCCGCAGCAGATGGTCGTGGATTACGTGAGAGTCTACGGCTCGCATTAGAAGCCGGTACCCGGTTCCCGGTACCAGATCACTCCTCCTCGACGAACGCCTTCAACCGCCCGATTGCCGCGTCCCATTGATCGGAAATCTGATCGAGGTAGCCCTGCGCTTTTCTGAGGCGTGCCGGCTCGATCTCCCAGATACTCTCCCTTCCGTGACGCGTCCCCCGCGCCAAACCAGCGGCGGCGAGGGCGTTGAGGTGTTTGGTGATCGCCTGGCGCGTGACTGGAGCCCCATCGCTCAAACTCGTGATCGAAAGCGGTCCCTCCACGCAAAGCCGGGAGACGAGACGAAGGCGTGTCTCGTCCCCCAGCGCCGCGAACACCGGCGCGGCATCGGTGACTTTTGTCGCGGCGCTATTCGCTCGCGACATAGCGCGCGATGTTCTTGATCTGGCTCGTCCAGCCCCCGTCGTTCGAGCGGAACGCCTCGGCCCGGCGCGCGAGTGGAATGCGGTCGAATCCGGATTCGACGATCGTGAGGAGCGTCCCTTCCTCCACGTCGTCGAGGCGGAACTCGACAAGGGTCGTCGGTTCGGACGAATAATCCGCGGTGGAGTCCATCGCATGCGGATGCCAGCGATAGGAAAACAGGCTCTCCGGCTGAATGCGCTCGATGAGGAGCTCCATCTGAAAGTGCGCGTACCGAGGATCCTTGATCTTTCCAACGACGCTCGCACCTTCGGTGAACGCTCCATCGAGCGTGACACCGAACCACTGGCCGAATTCATCGGCATTGCTGATCGCGCGCCAGACGCGGGAGCGCGGGGCGCGCAGGGTGACGCTCTTTTCGATTCGATCGGTGCTCATCGTCGTTGATCTCTCGGTGGCGTGTTCGGTTTCCATTGTTGTCTCCTTCCTCATTCATAAGTCCTGGTATGGATTGGTGCCCTGGCGACAGTCTACAACCATCGCTGCGTATATGCAACCCTTGGGTTGCATATACGCAGGAGCGGGTGCCGACTCTTCAATTGTAAGGATTAGAGCGTCTCGACTCCGCCCGCGGTAATCCGGTGGGAAATCAAGGGCAGCGGCGCGGACATTGAATCGCCGATC
>DASXYR010000155.1:0-3215 GCA_036502385.1 Gemmatimonadaceae bacterium | reverse complement strand
CCTCTACGCGTAAGCTCGAGCAGACATCCCTGCGAGCCTGGCTCCGGTCCCGAGACGGTCCCGCTCGCGAAAAGATCCCCCGTCCGCAGGTTGCACCCGTTGCTCGCGTGGTGGGTGAGCATCTGGGCGGCGGTCCAGTACATGTCGGCGAGCGAAGCAGAGCTGAGTCGCGACGGACGAAGATGCCCTTCGCGCATAAGCATCGATCTGACGTATACCTCTATCGTCAGATCGATTCCGCCTTCGTTCTTGTCCTTCTCCGATGAGAGATATGGAAGCGGCTGGGGGTCGCTCGCTGGTCGGAAAAAGGAGGGCACGCGAAATGGCTCGAGCGCCTCCCAGGTGATGATCCACGGCGAGATGCTCGTCGCGAAATTCTTGGAGAGAAATGGTCCGAGGGGTTGGTACTCCCACGACTGGATGTCGCGGGCGGACCAGTCGTTGACGAGGCAGATGCCGAAGATGTGATCTTCTGCGTCTTCGATCGGAATGGGCTCGCCCATCTCGTTTCCCTTTCCGATGAAGAATCCAACTTCGGCTTCGTAGTCGAGCATTTGCGAAGGGCCAAAACTCGGAGTGGACGATCCGGTCGAGACGGACTGGCCTTTGGGACGCCGTACGTCGGATCCGCTGAGAATGATCGACGATGTCCGTCCGTGATAGCCGATCGGAACGTGTTTGTAATTGGGAAGAAGCGGGCTGTCGGGCCGAAACAGTTTCCCGACGTTGGTCGCGTGGTAGATCGAGGCGTAGAAATCGGTGTAGTCGCCGATCTCGGTCGGCAGGCGCATCTCTGTGTCTGCCATAGGAACGAGCGCGCCCGGTGGGAGCGGATTGATTTCGCTCTCATCGCCCGGAGTACCCGTCAGAAGCTCGCTGAGTCGCGCGCGAAATTCGGAGAGGGCTGACTTCGGGGCCTGCATCAGCTCCTTCATGGTCGGCCGGTCGCAGAAGCGGGCCACGTCGCGCGCTGCACCCGTCCACAGATTGGCGGCCAGCGACTCGCCGATGTCTACGATCTGGTCGCCGATAGCCACGCCCACGCGTCTTTCCGTTTCCCCTCTGCGCGAGAAGACGCCGAAGGGAAGATTCTGGATCGGGAAATCGGTTTCAGGTGCGTTGGCCGATGCGATCCAGGACGTGAGGGCCGGATCGTGTGTCTTGTTCATCGAGTACCTGCGGTTACGGAACGTGCGAGACCATCGAGCTCGTCGACGGGCTCGCGAAAGGAGCACGAGCCGAACGACATCGCGAATTCCGCCCTCGATGCACGGATCTGTTCGACGTCAAAGCGATGACCGCGCCAGACGATTGCGTCGTCAGAGAATGAGAATGCCGACGGATCGCTCTCTTCGAGAAGGCCGAGCGCATCGTCGCGGGCCGCGCCGGCGGCAACGAGTATCGCGGCGAAGAACACGTTGAGAAAGCCGTACATGATTCCAGTCGGACTTCCCGATTCATAGGTCAGCGGGTACCTGCCGCGAACCGGATGGTGCAACCCAGCGGTCGCCTTGAATGGAACCGCTTCGCGATGCGCAGCGACAAGAAAATTGATGATTGCCTCGGCCGACGGAAATGACTGCGGAGTGACTCCACCCGTCCGGATCTTCGCCCGCGCAGCGGACTGCGCCAGCGATTTGAAAAGAGCCGGAAGGTCGCCGTCGAGCGGAATCTCGAAATACGTCGTGAACGAAGCCGGCATCCGGGAGCGCTGAAGCGCGATCTCCGCTGGGCTACCCGCCTTGAGCTCCACAACGTCGATCACGGCCAAGCCGGCAGTCGCGCTTTCCGAGTGGCGACGATTGAAGCCCACCATTTCGGCTGCCGCAGCCGAGACGTCCCCCGTCGTGATCACGCTCAGCTTCCACGGCTCGCGTCCGGCTTCGCGGGGGAGGAATTCACTCGCTGTGCCTTCGAATTCGTTCAGTCGAGAAAATGGAATGATCAGCCGTCCGAGCGCGTTCCGATCGGGACCGCTCAGGTATGAGGCGTAGCCATCGAGGGCCTGTCTCATGCTCTCGCCCGCTGGGGGAAAGAGGCCGGCGTAGTCGACAAGACCATCGAGGAGCGCGTTCACCGCCCTCAAGGGCAGACTCCAGGATTGATTGGATTGATCATCGCCGGAAACTTATCGCAAACGGCGGCGCTGAGAGAAGTCAACGATCGCGGACGCGGCGGACGAACTTGAGTCCCGACCAGGTATCGTCGATTGCGCAGACCTTCACGTCGACGAGGCCCGCATTGAGGCCGATCTCGCGCACGACATTCTCTGTAAGGTCGGTAGTCGTGCGGGCGCTTTTCTTCGGCCACCCTACCCAGAGCGTGCCGTTCGACTCGAGGCGGTCGCGAAACAGCGAGAAGCTTTTTTCCAGATCGACCGTCCGACGCACGAAGAGAATCGCGAAATCGAGGGCGCCGCGACTGACGTGCTTCAGCCCAGCGGGAAGAGCTCCAAGCGTCTCGCCGAAGTCGTCTGGTGGATCGAAGAATTGGATCCGGGTATCGGGTTTGATCCCGAGCTTGCTGACGAGCGGGGTGCCGGAATAGCCGGCCGGCTTTTTTGCCGGCGCCATTTTCGGAGTTCAGGCTGGGAAGTCGCGCGGCGGAGCAAGCGTTGTGCTTCTCCGCCGCAATTTGTCAGACTTTTCGCGTGGAGCCGCGGATGAGGCGAAGGATGAACAGCAACACTACAGCACCGATGAAAGCCACGAAGATCGTGCCGCCCATTCCGCCGAAGGGCGTGGTGATTCCAAGCGTGCTGAACAGCCAGCCGCCAACGAATGCACCGACGATCCCGATGATGATGTCGCCAATGATGCCGTAACCGGTGCCGCCCATGACGAGCGATGCGAGAACTCCAGCGACGAGACCAACGACGATCCAGGCCACTATGCTCATGGTGTCCGCCCTCGAAAGATTGTTAAATCCTTACGGTTGGCTTCGGTCCCTTGTTACACCGTGCCATCAACTCTCGCCTCGAAGATACGCGTCCGGTCCCGGAACACCAGTCGATTCATCGCCTGTACTCGAACACCAGAAAATTCTGGCCGTCGGACTCCTGGTAGGCAATCGATTTCACCGTGATGGTCCCGGTGAAGTTTCGCGCGGCGTTGTTGTTCTGGGCGGGCGCGGTGAAAATGATCGAGCTGCCACTGAGGCTGCTGGTTGTCGGTTCCCGTTCCGCCACGCGGCACGGATTGTACACAATTTAGCTT
>DASXYR010000154.1:0-1514 GCA_036502385.1 Gemmatimonadaceae bacterium | reverse complement strand
ACGATCTTTTCTTCCGCCTCAATGTGGTCCGCATCACCATGCCGCCGTTGCGCGAACGGAAAGAAGATATTCCACTTCTCGTCAGGGCGTTTTTGCGCCATTTCAGCAAGGCGAATGAGAAGCCGCTCCTCGATGTCACAGCCGACGCGATGAACACCCTGCTGGCCTACGATTGGCCGGGCAACGTGCGCGAGCTGCGGACGGCGATCGAGCATGGCGTCGTGATGGCGACCGGTCCGAAAATCACCCTGCGCGATCTCCCGATCGCCGTCCGCCGAGCCGCTCCGGCCGCCGGGGTGCGGGTGCGATCCTTTGATGAGAATGCCAGCCCGCTTGATTTACACGCGACGGAGAAGCGGCTCATTACCCAGGCACTCGCGGCGACCAAGGGCAACATCACCGCTGCGGCCAAGAAGCTGGGGATCAGCCGGCGCACCTTGCATCGCAAGATCAATGAGATGAAAGCGGCCGATGAAGAGGGCGCCGCAAAATCCGAAATCCCGAGTCCGAAATCGGAAACCGATCCTATCGACGAAAATCGAAGATCCCAGGGGAATGCCTGACGAATCACTGTGCGGGATTTGGTGCTTCGAATTTGTTTCGAATTTCGATATGGGGATTTCGGGTTTAATTCGGGCGTGATGGCAGCAAAGAAGATTTTCGGGACCGACGGTGTGCGCGGCGTAGCCAACGTCGAGCCGGTGACAGCGGAGACGGCGCTGAAACTGGGGCGGGCGGCGGCTCATGTTTTCAGTGGACTCCACCCACAGGCGCACATGGCCGGATTGCGTCCCAAGATCGTGCTCGGGAAAGACACCAGCCTCTCCGGTTACATGCTGGAGAATGCGCTCGTCGCCGGGATCACGTCGTTAGGCGTGGATGTTCTCCTCATCGGTCCGCTCCCGACTCCGGGCGTGGCCTACATCACCCGATCGCTCCGGGCCGACGCCGGGATCGTCCTCTCCGCTTCGCATAACCCGTATGAGGATAATGGGATCAAATTTTTCCGGCACGACGGTTACAAGCTCGACGACGAGGTGGAACGCAAAATCGAGCAGCTTGTTTTCACCGGCGAGATCGATTCCATCCGCCCGACGGCGAAGAAGATCGGGCGCGCCACCCGGATCGATGACGCTCTCGGGCGATACGTCGAGTTTGCCAAGACGAGTTTCCCCCGCGGGATGTCGCTCGAAAAGATGCGGATCGCGGTCGATGTCGCAAATGGCGCCGGCTACAAATCGACCCCCTGCATTTTGCGCGAGCTGGGGGCGGAAGTGACGGTGGGGCACAACCAGCCTAACGGCATCAACATAAACGCCGGTTGCGGGAGCACGCATCCGGAGGAGATCCAGCGTCTCGTGCGCGAGAGCGGCGCGCAGGTCGGGATCTCAAACGACGGCGATGCCGACCGTGTTCTGCTCTGCGACGAGAACGGCGAGCTGGTCGATGGCGATGAGATTCTTGCCATCGCTTCCGTTGACTTGTTAGGCCGGGGCCAGCTCGCGCAGGAGACG
>DASXYR010000153.1:0-2138 GCA_036502385.1 Gemmatimonadaceae bacterium | reverse complement strand
GAAGTTTACGCCGTGATCCTGGACGAGGATCACCGATGCATAGAGACCGACGCCGTAGAACGCCGACTGTCCAAAATTGAAATAGCCGCTGTACCCACTGAAGATGTTCCAGGCCGTCGCTTGCGTGATCCAGAACAACAGGGTGTAGAGAAAGAGAATGTCCTGCGTCTGGAGCCCGAGCGTCGAGCCGAAAGACGGAACGAAGTACAGAATCACGCCGACGACGAGGACACCGGCAAGAGATCCGCGTGCCGTCACTCCGAAATCACCTTGGAGAGGCCCTGCGGCCTGATCAAGAGCATTGCAAGCAGAAGCACGAATGTCACCAGCGGCGCGTAGCCGAGATCGTTGAACACGAGGCCTGCAAGGTCGGACAACACGGTGAGGACGATCGCCGCGATGAAGACGAAGAGGACGTTTCCCGGACCGCCGATGACGACGGCGACGAAGACGGTGCCGAACCATGCGAAGGCGATGTTCGGTGAGATCGACGTGCTCATCGAGACGAGCGTTCCGGAAATCGCTGCCGTGCCGCCGACAATCCCGGCGATCAGTGCGGCGATTCGCGCGTAACTCACCCCGAACGCGCCGGCGATTTGCCGGTCGTGACCGATCGCACGCATCGCCTTCCCGAAGCGAGTTCGCCGCAAGGTGAACTCGAGAGCGATGACGGTGGCGGTCGACAGGGCGAACGCGATGACGAGTGGAAGCCGAAGGGCGTAGCGGCCGATGAACCACGACGACAGCAGATATGAGTTGTGCGCCGCGTCGATTTGACGGTAGTCGGCTGTCCAGATCAACTGGATGATGGCGACGATCGCCGTGTACAGCCCGAAGGTCGCGACCATCCCTTGAAAGCCGACGAGCGCGAAGCGCGTGAAGAGCGTCTGGATCGTGACCGCGACGAGAAAGAACAGTGGAATCGTCACGGCCACCGTCAGCAATGGATCGAAGCCGTGATTCTGGCTGAGCGAGTACGTCACGTACGCCGCCAGGGCGATCATCCCGAAGTAGGCGATGTTCGCGAGACGAAGGAGCCCCCAGGACAGCGACAGACCGATCGCCATCAATCCGTAGAGCCCACCCGTCAGCGCACTGGAAAGAGCCGTCTGCAGGTACAGCGACATGCCATCTACCTCCGCGCGCGAGCGTGAACGCGGGAGCGCAGGCCGAGCGTTAGAGGCCTACGCTCCCGCAACACGACTCAGGGGTTCGGATAGATCGGCTTGACCTTGGGAAGCGACGTCTTGCGCGGGTAGACCTGGACGAAGGCACCCTTTTGGACCTGTGCCAGCACCATCTTGCTCGTGTAGAGGTTGGAGCCGCTCGGACCCGCCGAGCCGAACAGGATCTTCCCCTCTGTCAGCGTGCTGACCGCAGGCTTCTTGAGCGCAGCGCAGATCTTGGCCTGATCGAGGCTATGAGCCCGCTCGACGCCCGTGGCGAGCACCTGCCACTGCGCGTATGAGACGGCTGCCTGCGGATCGATCTGGGTGTAGGGCAGCCCCGCTGCCTTCGCCCCTGCGGTGAATGCAGCACTGATCGCTTTCCCGTCGGCAGTTGCGCCGGCCTTGCTCGCCGGAACGAACGGGCTCACGGTGAACACGTTGGCCGCGGTCGCACCGAGTGAAAACAGTGGCCCAGGCGAAGGCGCGTACGTCCACATTCCCTTGGGCTTGTAGTGGATCGCGGCCATCGCGGTAAGGAGGTTCGTTGGGTCGACACCGGTGGCGTCCATCCAGATGAAGTCAGGATTTGCATCGGCGACCTTCGAAGCGACCGAGCTGAAGTCGGTGGCGCCGAACGGGTAGCGAATGTCGGCGACCACTTTGACGCCCATCCGCTTGATCGTGTCGATGGCACCGGGATAGGTCGAGTCACCGTCGCTGACGATTTGCGCAGAGGGGAAGCTCGACGTGACGAATGCCATGGTCGTTGGCTTCTTTCCAATCGCCTTGAGCGCGTTCATCATCTGTGTTGGGAAGAACACGCCGGGAGCGACGCCGGTCGCGGACGCGGAGTACTGACAGTCGTAGTCGTAGGTCGCGCTGGAGGTGTCATAGACGATCACCATGTTGTGACGCTGGGCAACCTGAACCGCAGCCGTGATGTTCGCCGTGCCGAACGGGCCCACGAGA
>DASXYR010000152.1:0-3019 GCA_036502385.1 Gemmatimonadaceae bacterium | reverse complement strand
CGCATCGCCGATGGCAGCGCTGCCGGTACATCGTCGCCGTTTTTCGTGTCACGAAACGTCAGCGTGAGCGTCGTCATGTCCAGATCGCCGAGAGAGCAACCTTGGAGCAACGACGACACCCTGGTACCCGCGGCATATTCTACATTCAGCTGGGCGCGGAGGCTGATGTGCGACTCGACAATAATGTCCTCGAGCAGTTCTTTGCGAAAGTTCGGCACGTCGCGCCTTTTGCGCTTCAGCGGGTTGCGCGCCTTCTGATCGCGTTTGAAAGCCGGCAAAGCTGGATATTGGCCCTTGGCGATCTGAAGATTCAGAAAGGCGCATACCGCGCTGATGTAGCGCTCGCGGGTCTCCGCACTGTTTTCGATCTGCCGACTTTCGACGAAGGCAATGATGGTTTCCGGTGGGATGTCCCACAGAATGCGGGTCGTGAATTCGGTCGTGAATTCCTGCAAGATTCGTCGATCGGTCGGACCGATGTGTGCCTTGAACCGTTCTGCGACCAGCGTCGACACAGCCTTTCGTGGGACGCCTCCCCCGAGCTCGCTGCGGACCCGCTGCGCCAACGCGCGCGTTTCTTTTTCCGCTTGGCTCTTGTTTCCCTTGACAGCTGCGACTTTGAGCGACTCCCGGATGCGTTCGGAAGCTTGGCCGACCCGCAGCGTGCCGGTCGCATGAAAGGTCGATCCGCGAACCGAGATGCGCAGCCCATCGCATTTCCACGGCGCGATTTTCTTCGGGTTCATGCCGACCTTCATCGTGCCTCAGCGCGCCTTGGCCACCACGAACCGAACGACCCTGCGGATCTCATCGAGCGGGACTCTCGCCGGCCGTTCTCCGGAATTGCCGCCTGTAATCACTCCGCATCCGGAAAAAACGCGCTGCTCGCCGATCACGAATGATTCGCGCCAGTGCGCAAAATCGTTGACGTAAAGGACGTCTTTGCGGTTGATCCAGATTCCGAATTCGATGTATCCGCCCCCGCAGATACGCTGGTATTCCTCCAATTGGTTCTGGATCTCCGCCTCGCGTACCTCGCGGAGGAACGGGTCTATGATGATGGCGCGGATGCTACGGATCATCAGTAGGCACCGCCACGATTGTTCCCGAGCACTTCGTCCATCGCGGCTTCTGCATCCGGATCTGGAGGCGACGATACGAGCTCACGGCGGACCCGGGACTGCGCTAGGACGCCGCCGTGCTGGCTTTGCAAGTGGATGGCGATTTCAAGCTTACGAAATCCGATCTCCGACCACTTGCGGACGCGCCCACGGCAACGATGGAATTCGAACACGCGCCTGCCCGACGGGCGAGCTTCGTCGTCTCTGAGCCAGCCGTTGAGCGTCGACGGCGCGATATCGAGCCGGCGCGCGACCTCCTTGACTTCAAGATCGCAAACATGCCTCGATTCGAGCGATTCGGGGGTCGAGGGCTGGTCTTGGGTACGTGGCACAGGACGGTTTTCCGGTCGGAGACCATAAATTGCTTGAGTCGAGCATTTTCTAGTGGAGCACGCCTCCCCCGGCATGGCAAGCGAGAATTAGACAAAGGTTAACGGCCGTTACTTCTTGGGGCCGGGAGCGGCTTGGAGAGAGGCGATGCGAAAAAACTGGCAGGAAGAGGCGAGGACCGCGAGGGAACAGCTCAAGTTGGTGCCTCACGGGGACCGCGAGCGCCAAATGGTATCCATGGCGAAGCTCGTGAGCGAACAAACGGGCCCTTCGGGTTTGCGCCGCGCCATCGCGGCGCTTGAGTTTCTGGAGCACCTCAAGTCGGCCCGGCCCCTCGAGTATTACGACGCGCTCCGAAACGCTCCATTGGCAGTCGTCGCAGTTATCGGGAAGTGGTACGCCTTCGATCAGAACAAGGCTCTCGTGGTCGCACTCGACTATGGCAAGCATAAACTCGCAGCCAAGAGCCTCGCTCACCAGATGAGCTCGGCTCGACTAGGATTCTCGGGCAAGACGGGCGGCGTGTTCGATCGGGCTTACAGCAGCACGGCAGATTCATATATCGCGGATAAACTTCAAGACCTGATAAAAAAACAATTGGGCCCAGCAGAACGATCCGTAAAAGATAAGCAGACAGGAACCGTTATAGATTTTCTTTTTACGCTTTCGGAACCGAGCGAACGGATAGCCGTCCTCATCATCGGTCCCTATACCAATAAGAATCTGTACGTCCATCGCTGTGCGGACTGGGTGACGAGGGGTTTTGGATTATGCTGGTTCTATGATCGAGTCGTCTTGGCGCTTCCGGACTTCGATCCGATGGACGAGTACGTTAGGCGCGCCACGATCGCGTCAGCTCAAGAAGGCAGTGGCGGTATTCGTTCCATGACAACTAAGCCGCTGCTCGATGTCCTTTTCATCGACAGACCGCCGCTCGCGGATGAGGATGACGAGGCACTCGCCAAGCTCGCACCGTGACCCCGCTCAGCCAACTCATTCTGACTTCATTTGCGCTGAATAGGTAGTTTTTACACGGGAAGCCAATGCTCTAATGGTGGAAGCTTTGCGAGCGGGGACCTGATCGGCTTCCTCAAGCATTTTTAGGCCGAGTGGACCATCTATCGGACACTTAGCCGAGATCGCGGGCGTGTGCTTCGCATCGCACGCGCGTCCTGACGGCGTCCGGATCAGCGGCTTCGCCTACACGAACGATTTGTCCCGATCATCCAGACGCAGAACTTTCGATGCGATCAGATCCTCGGTGCCGGTGCTGTGCCATAAACCGTACGGCCGTCCACTTCCATCGGCACCTTGATCGCAGGGGATCTCATTACTGCGGCAGCCTCGCCGTCGTCTCGTCGACCCCGTCGATGTGTTCGGACGCATGGCGCGCGGCATCGCCGGGCGACTTGCCGGCCTCTTCTATCTCCCACAAACTTCGCATTCTTCGGTAAGGCGTCGATCTCCGGCGATTCACGTGCCGCCTCGGGACCGTCCGGCATCGAAGCCAAAATTGCCTGACTGCCGATCGTGGTCTTGACTTCGTATGCGAGAGCTCGGACGACTCT
>DASXYR010000151.1:0-18217 GCA_036502385.1 Gemmatimonadaceae bacterium | reverse complement strand
AGGAGGCGGCCGGCCCGGTGGTGGTGGCGGCGGAGGATCCTCTGGTGGTGGTGGAATGGGAGGGGGAGGCCAGGGCGGTGGTGGCGGCGGTGGCCGTCCCCCCGGTGGTGGCGGCGGCGGAAACCGCTAAACCCTTCTGTTCCGGCGGGGCGTCGCGCATCTGCGGCGCCCCGCTTTTTTATTGATGCATTACGTCGCCACGACAGTCTTGTCGCTGCCATGGATCGTACCGACCATCGTCACGTATCTGCGGCTGCGCCGGTCGCGCTCACTCGACAGCGAAAGCGATATCCCTCCGGCTGACGCACCACTCGTCTCGGTTGTCCTTCCCGCGCGCAACGAGGCGCACAATATCGAGCGTTGCGTGAAGTCGATTCTGTCGACGAGTTATCCCAACCTCGAGCTCATTGTCGTCGACGATTCCTCGACAGACGGCACGGCCGACGTGGCGCGACAATCGATCAAGGGCGACGTGCGCGCGCGTGTAGTTACGAACGCCGCATTGCCCGACGGGTGGTTCGGCAAGCAGTGGGCGTGTACAACCGGCGCGAAGGTCGCACACGGACAAATTCTCCAGTTCACCGACGCCGACACGGTCCATGGCGCCGATCTCGTCACGCGCTCGGTCAACGCGATGCGCCGCACCGGCGCCGACCTCTTCTCCATTGCGGGTCGCCAGGAGCTCGGCGGATTCTGGGAGCGCATCATCCAGCCGCAGGTCTTCTCGATTCTCTCGATACGGTACGGCGGCACCGAATCGGTCAACAAATCGACGCTCGTGGCGAACAAGATCGCGAACGGCCAATGCATCTTCGTCAAGCGCGACGCCTACGACTCGATCGGTGGACACTCGGCCGTTCGCACCTCGGTGGCGGAAGACCTGATGCTCGCCCAGAAATTTTTCGCCGCGCGGAAGCGGGTGATACTCATGCTCGGTCTCAACCAGCTCTCGACGCGCATGTACGCGTCGCTCCGCGAGATCATCAACGGGTGGCGAAAAAACGTATTCGCGGGCGGCCTGGATTCGGTTCCCTTTGGCAAGATGGGACAGACGATCTTCCCGCTGGTGCTCCTGACGCCGCCGTTGATGGAGCTCTTTCCGGTGCTGGCCCTTATCGCCGGCGCATTCGGCCTTCTCACACCGGGGATCGTCCTATGGGGAGCAATCGCAGCCGCTGCGACTTTGGCCTGGTGGGTCGTCGTTTACGCCACGGTGCGAGAGAATCCGCTTTACGCTCTCTTGTACCCGCTGGGCGCCCTCATGCTCCTCTATATCTTCGTGACCGCCGTCATACGGGGACGGAAGGTGAGCTGGAAGGGACGAACCTACATCGCACAGTGACGCTGCGGTCGTTGGCGGCTATTCACCGGGCATCTGGAACCTGACGGCCACCTGGGCCGTAGGTGGGATATCGTCACCACCCGACTGAGGACAAGCATGGGGTTCAATCTTGGCGAAGTGATAGGCCTCATTAGCGTGTCGGCCGGCGTCCTTGTGCTGTTCGGCGCGTTCGCCGGCGCCTACTTCTTTGGAAAGGCGCGGGCGCAGAGCGAGGCGCTCAAATCCTCTTCCGATCCGCAGCTGCTGGCGAGGCTTACGCGCGTGGAACAGATCGTCGAGACGACGGCCGTCGAGATCGAGCGGATCAGCGAGGGGCAACGATTCACGACTCGGCTTCTCGGCGAGAAGAAGTCGGTAGAATCATAGCAGAGATTCGCGTCGGATAGGCGTCAAACGATGTAAGCGACGTCCTGTCTCGCCGCTACGCTCGATGAGTGCAAACTCTCGAGCACGCGATGGCGCTCTTACAGGGCGCGATGTCGCCCGACGGAACCGCCGAGATCCTCCGGACACTCGGATTCAAAGACCCGATACTCCCGCTCGATGTCCGAGCCAGAAACACGTTGGCTCTCCCCGAAACCATTCGATTTGCCAGAATCTCCCAGGGCCTCGGCGCGTTACGTGCTCTCGCTCTCGATCTTGAAAATCGCGCAGACCTGAGAGAATGCCTGACCGCGGTCGCCACTTCTCTCGCCAGGAATGCCTCGCAACTCCTTTGGCTTGTGGTCGCTACCCACACGACTACGCGTGAAATCGCGATCGTGTGTTGGTCCGCCAGACAATCCAGGCCTCGCATCCTCTCCCTCGTATGCAACGGCGATCGGCTCTTCGAGAGCGACGCCGAAACGCTCTGCGCACTCTCCTCCGCCGTCGGCGACTCTGATCTCCTCACCCACTCGCGCTGGCTCGACATCCTCGGCCGCGAAGCAATTACGCGTCGATTCTTTCGGACCTTGGAGAAAACCGTAGGTGAGCTGGCTTCTTCTCTCGGCGGAGGGATAGATCGCGCCGAGCGTCACGAGCTGGCGCTTCTGTACGTCTCGCGCTTGATCTTCCTTTCCTTTCTCGAGACGAAGGGTTGGCTGGACGGAGATTTTGGGTTCCTCGCCAACGGCTACTCGCGTTGCATGGCCTCAGGTGGAGGCTATCAGAAAACTGTCCTCCAGCCCCTCTTCTTCGGGACACTCAATACTGCGGCGCGCGATCGGTCCGCCCGCGCGAAGGACTTCGGACGCATTCCGTTCCTGAACGGCGGATTGTTTGCCCGGTCGCAGCTCGAGAAGCGCCGGCACGGATCTGTCTTCAGCGACGATGCGTTTGGTGATGCGTACGGCGCGCTGCTCTCGCGCTACCGCTTCACCACGCGTGAGGATTCTGCGCTCTGGTCCGAAGCGTCCATCGACCCCGAAATGCTGGGAAAGGCATTCGAGGCGCTCATGGCCCCCGACGAGAGAAAATCGAGCGGGGCTTTCTACACGCCGCAGTCTCTCGTCGAGGAGGTAGTCGAGCAAGCTCTAGCCTGCGCTCTCAGCGATGACCTCCGGCCGGGCGTGAATCGGATCGAGAGACTATCCAGCATCCGGGTGCTCGATCCCGCCTGCGGCTCGGGAGCGTTTCTCGTTCACGCTCTCGACCGGCTCGCTGTTCTACGACAAGAAGCAGGCGAAGAAGGCTCGATAGCGCAGATCCGCAGGCGCGTGTTGACAGCTTCGATCTTCGGCGTCGATTTGAATCCGATGGCGGTCTGGCTCTGCGAGCTTCGCCTCTGGCTCGCGATCGTGATCGAGAGCTCGGAAGGCGATCCGATGCGCGTCACGCCGTTGCCGAATCTGGATCGACACATCAGAGTCGGCGATTCGCTGGCCGGCGGTGCATTCGGTGATGCGCGGTGGCTCCCGGGGGGCAAGCGGGCAAAGCGTCTGCGTGATCGGTACATCCGCGCATCAGGACCACGCAAACGAACGCTCGCGCGTGCCATGGACCGCGCCGAGCGCGGCGCGGCCATCGAGGTCCTCCAACGGGAGCGCGCTCGCCTCACCGGAGTGCGAAAAGAGTTGCTCATTGTTGCGCGAGCAAAGGATCTTTTCGGCGGCCGGCATCGGCCAAATCGAGATGCCCGTCAATGGCTTCGTAGCGTTCGCGCACAAATCAGATCCGTGCGGCAAAGAGAGCGCGCGCTGCAAAATGGTGCCGCGCTCCCCTTCTCTTTCGCGGCGCATTTCACCGATGTCGCCGCAGGTGGCGGATTTGATCTCATCGTTGGCAACCCGCCGTGGGTTCGACTCCATGAGATCCCTGAATCGACGCGCGAAAGACTTCGCCGCGATTTCATCGTGTACAGCAATTCGGCCTGGGCGAGTGGCGCGGCCGCGGCTGGCGCTGGTCGAGGTTTCGCCGCGCAGGTGGACATGTCCGCCCTTTTCGTCGAGCGTGCCTGCGACCTCGTCCGCCCAGAAGGAACGGTCGCTCTGCTGCTGCCTTCGAAGCTTTGGTGCTCACTCGCCGGCGGGGGTGTTCGCGAATTGCTCCGCGATCGCACCGATCTCGTCGCCCTCGAGGATCTCTCGGAGTCACCTTCGCAATTCGATGCAGCCGTCTACCCGTCGCTTCTTGTCTCCCGCAAAACGAAGCGAAGGGGTGACGATGCGGATGACAAACGCCCGGCGTTCACGGCAACGGTTCGACGACGCGCGCAGGTATTCAGCTGGAAAGCATGTTCCGATTCTCTTCCGCTCGACAGCACGCCCGGGAGTCCCTGGCTCCTCCTGCCGCCCGCCACACGCGCGGCATTCGAGCGCCTGCGCCAGATGGGACCCTCGCTCGACAAATCTGGATTTGGTCGGCCCCTTCTTGGCGTCAAAACCGGCTGCAACGCCGCCTACATCGTTCGAGCCGACAAACTCGACGGAGAGTTGGCCTCGATCTCCTCGGACCGGCAGCAGGGGTTGATCGAGCGGAAAATGCTTCGCCCGCTTGTTCGCGGAGAATCGCTCGCCGCGTGGGATGTGACTGGTCCCCGCGAGTATCTCCTCTGGCCACACGAAGAGGACAATGCGCCGTGCAAGCAGTTATCTGATCTCTCTCGCCAATGGCTATTGCCGCACCGCGACCAGCTCGCAATGAGAAGCGATCTCCGCGCGCGACAGCCGTGGTGGACGCTCTTCCGCACCGAGAGCGCGCGTTTCGATCGCGCGCGCGTCATCTGGGCTGACTTCGGACTCGTGCCGCGCGCGATGGCCGTCGAGCCCGGAGATAAGATCGTACCACTCAACAGCTGTTACGTCGCAGAGTGCGAGCGGCTCGACGACGCGCGAGCACTGGCGGCGTTGCTCAACAGTCCGCTCGCCGCGGCATGGTTGAACGTGATCTCCGAGCCGGCGCGCGGCGGCTACCATCGCTACCTCGGCTGGACCATGTCGCTGCTTCCTCTTCCCGTCAATTGGGATCGCGCCAGGCGTGAGCTCGCACCTTTGTGCGAGCGCGCGATGTCGGGCGAAGTCCCCACCGACGCGGACCTGCTCGAGGCCGCGATCGGCGCTTATGGCTTGAAGGTCGAAGAGCTCGAGCCCCTCCTTTCGTGGGAGCGGCACTGCGACTGACCAGCACTGCGCAGACTCGCGCGCGCATCGCAAATCTGATTCTCGGCGAGCGTCCTGGTGATATCGCGTTGGGTGACGTGACCCTTCACCAGCACCAGGTGTCTGCGGTAACTCGAATCAGAATGGGGATTTGTGAATTCGGCGGCGCGCTGCTGTGCGACGAAGTCGGAATGGGCAAGACGTTCGTTGCGTTGGCCATCGCGCGCGAATATGCCGCACCGCTCGTCGTCGCACCCGCCGCGCTCGCTCAGATGTGGAGAGACGCTCTCACTGCAACCGACATCCAGGCCGACTTTGTGAGCTTCGAGAAGCTCAGTCGCGTTCCCCATGACTCGGCGTCGCGGCAGCGGCTTGCATCGGCGAATTTGCCTCGACCAACGCCTGAATGGAAATACGACCTGGTGATCGTCGATGAGGCGCACCACGCTCGAAACCAGGCAACACGCCGCCACGCACGACTAAAGGAGCTGACACGCGACGCGAAAGTCCTTTTGCTCTCCGCGACGCCGATCCACAATCGTCGCGCCGACGTGTCCGCGGTCTTGTCTCTCTTTCTCGGATCGCGTGCGGCCGCGTTGACCCAAGCGGAGATCGGTCGCTGCGTGTTGCGGCGCGAACACGCTCAGCTCCAGAATCACGCACTGATTCCCGGAGTTCTCCCCGTCCGCACTCTGCGGGTGTCAGATGATCCGTCCGTTGTGCGTGACCTCATGTCACTCCCCGACCCGGTTCCGGTTCGCGATGGAGGATCGGGCGGGGTTTTGATTGGCCGAGGACTCGTGCATCAGTGGGCATCGAGCGAGGCCGCGCTTCACGCCGCACTCCGTAGACGCATTGCCAGGGCCTGGGCTCTGATTGCTTCGCTGGAAGCCGGTACGTACCCGAGCGAACACGAGCTCCGCGCCTGGACTTTCTACGACGGAGCCCTCCAGCTGGGATTCCCCGAGCTGCTCTCCTCGAAAATCGGGGACGCGGATGCACTACTTGATTCCGTCAGGCGGCACGCGAACGCGCTCGATGAATTCCGCGCGCGGCACAGTGGGCAATCCCGTCTCGACGTGGAACGAGCGCGCTACCTGTTGGAGATCCGCCGTTCGCACCCCGGCGCAAAGATCGTCGGGTTCAGCCAATACGCTCCGACTGTCTCGATGCTCTACCGCCAGCTGCAAAGCATTGGCGGCGTCGCAATCCTCACATCGCAGGGAGCGCGCGTTGCAGGCGGCAAGTTGTCTCGGCGGGACGCGCTCACGCGGTTCGCTCCCGATGCATCTAAGACTTCGCGCCCACCGCCTTCCGAAGCGATCGAGCTTCTGCTGACCACCGATCTGCTGAGCGAGGGCGTCAATCTGCAGGACGCGCAGATCATCGTGCACCTCGACCTTCCATGGACAGCCGCACGAATGGAGCAGCGCGTCGGAAGAGTTGCGCGCATGGGATCGCCGCACGCCGCGATCTACACATATCTGGTTCGTCCTCCCGAAAGCGCTGACGAATTGCTCAGAGTCGAATCGA
Organism: Gemmatimonadaceae bacterium; assembly: GCA_036502385.1. Classification (GTDB taxonomy): domain Bacteria; phylum Gemmatimonadota; class Gemmatimonadetes; order Gemmatimonadales; family Gemmatimonadaceae; genus UBA4720. Next base: position 11,764 of record DASXYR010000151.1, on the reverse strand, counting down.
TGATCACTCGCAAATGGGACGTCGCTCGCCGTCTGGTGGGCTCGAACGCGTCCTCTCCACTGGCCGAAGAAGGGCACGGTCGGGAAATCGACCACACACAGAGCACGAGCCAGCTGACGGAGAGCCTTCGCGCGATCCTCGAGAGTTGGCGCTATCCCCAATCATCTGAAGGCGAGCCCAGCACGCCCGGATCCCACGACGACATGTGCGTCGCCGCCGTCGAAAGCTGCGAATCAGGATTTCTAGCCGCGGTAGAATTGGAGCAAGAGCTTCAGTTGGTTGTGTCAATCTCCGGCGACGTGTCGACCAACCTCGAGTCCCAGATCGCGGCCTGCAAACTTGGTTCAGGCGCGGATGTCGAAGCGAGCTGCGACGACGTCGAGCGCGCACGATCGGAGATTCGGAGATGGGCCGAGACGCAGTCGGCCTCGGCAATGGCGGGCATCTCAGTCTCGAAGTCACTCAATCGAAGGCGATTCGTAAATCGTATTGACAGGGCGATCGAGGCCGCGCCCCCTCACTCTCGAACCACCAGAATCACGCTAGCTGCCCAAGCGAGAGCTATGGTAGCCTCCCATCAGAGCGCGGCAATTGAAGCCGAGCTCGCTTCGCTCGCGGATTCAGATCTCTCAGACGACGCGTGGCTGGGGGCAATCGCGCAAATCCGGCCGAGCAATCAGTCAACACCTCCGCGTGCTGCAGTCCGTGATTTGAGCATTCGCGCACTACTTCTGCTGCGCGCTGTTGAGTGACCATGCGACTGTCGAGACCTGGATCTCGGAACGCGACAAAGCCCGCTAACCTCAACGATTTCAATCGCTTGCACGCTCGGGCGTAAACAGGACTGCCGGGCTTGCATCTTGCGACCTCTCTGTCCTCCATGCAGCCACTGCTTGGGGGAGCATGATAGAACACTCCTACAGCACCTCCCTCGTCCTCCTCTCGATCGCGGTCGCTATCCTCGGCGCCTACGTGGCCGTCGAGATTGCCCAACGCGTCGCCGTCACAAGTGGCCGCCGCCGCAGTCTCTGGACGTTCGGCGGCGCGCTGGCGCTGGGATTGGGCATCTGGAGCATGCACTTCGTCGGCATGCTCGCGCTCCAGCTGTCGGTTCTCGTCTGGTATGACGCGCTGCTCATCTTCGCCTCGGCCACCGCCGCGATACTGGGCTGCGCCATCGCGTTCGTCATCCTCACTCGCGCGCGCGTGAGCTCCTGGATGCTTGTTCTCGCCAGCGTCCTCATGGGATCCGCGATCGCCGGTATGCACTACCTCGGCATGGCCGGAATGCGAATGAGCAGTCAGGTCCTCTACAATCCGGAGATTGTCGCAACATCCGTCGCCGTCGCGATCATAGGCTTATTCGCGACGCTTCTCCTCACACGAAACCTGATCGAAACCAGCGGCAAGCCGAGAGCGATGGTCAAGAAAGCAGGCGCTTCCCTCCTTCTGAGTCTGTCCGTCGTCGGGATGCACTACACCGGAATGGCCGCCGCCTACTTCACACGAGGCGCGCGGGGGTGGCACCAGAATGACGAGCTCGTGCTCGGCACCTACCAGCTTGGGTTGGTGATCGCCGTAGTTAGCATAGCGCTTCTTTGTCTCGCTCTGGCCACCACACGGTTCGAAGGCTGGACGGTCACGACCAGAAGCAGGTTCGAGAATCTCCTCGATCTCTCGCCGCAGATCGTATGGTTCGCCGGACCGGACGGACTCACGACCTATCTCAACCCGTACTGGTACGAGTACACCGGAGCTTCCGAGTCAAAATCGCTTGGCATTGGCTGGACCGCGATGATTCATCCCGAAGACCGCGACCAGGTCGCCGAAGGTTGGCAGCAGGCCGTTAAACAAGGGAAAGACTACGAGGTGGAGCTCCGATTGCGCGCAGACGACGGAAACTACTGCTGGTTTCTCGTCCGAGGCCGGTCCGCTCGTGATGAATCAGGGAACGTGAACGGCTGGCTGGGAATCGCCGTCGATATTGAACAGCGCAAGAAAGCCGAGGAGGAAGCCTGGGCCGCGAGCCAGGCGAAATCGGAATTTCTCGCCAGCATGAGTCACGAGCTTCGCACTCCATTGAACGCGATCGGCGGATACGCCGAGCTCCTCGCACTTGGCATCCGCGGTCCGCTCAATTCTGACCAGGCGCAGGACATCGCACGCATAAGGCGGAGTCAGCAGCATCTTCTCACGCTCATCAACGACGTGCTGAACTTTGCCAAGCTCGATGCCGGTCAGGCGGAATACCACATCACCGCCGTTCCAGTTGACGAGGCGCTGCACGACACGGAGTCGATGATCGCTCCGCAGATTCTGAAAAAAGGTCTCCGCTACTCGTACAGGGGGGCCGGCAAAACCGCTTCGGTTCTCGCCGATCCCGAGAAGTTCCAGCAGATCGTGCTCAACCTGCTGAGCAACGCGGTGAAGTTCACCGACACGGGCGGGTCGCTGGAGCTTTCGAGCGAGCCGCGGGGCAACTGCATCGAGATCCGCGTGGCGGATACCGGACCGGGCATATCACCCGAAAAACTCGAGAGAATCTTCGACCCCTTCGTTCAGGCCGAGCGTCGCCTCAATCAGCCGGTACAGGGAGTGGGACTTGGTCTCGCGATTAGCCAGGACCTGGCACGCGCGATGGACGGAAGCATAACCGTCGAGAGCGTCGTCGGCGAAGGATCCACATTTACACTCTCGCTTCCCCGTGCGCCCCGGATGGACATGGCCGACGTCGTGCCGGCCAAAGAGCTGGAGCTAACCGACCGCGCGCTTCATGAAGCTTCTCATGCCGAGCGTCCAGAAGATGGCAGTGATCGCTATGAGCGCGACAACCACGATGGGAAGTGACATGTGTGGCGAGCCGGGGGTAAGAGCGGCGCGCATACCTTCCGCCACGTACACCAGTGGATTGATCAGGACCGCGTATTTCATGATCGGCACCGCGCTCAATCCCTGCCACGGATAGTAGGCGCAGCCGAAGAAGATCATCGGCGCCAGAATCACTCCGAACATCAGTCCGATCTGCTGCGGCTGGATCGCGGTACCGAGAAAGAGTCCGAGCGACGAGAACGCTGCAGCGCCTAGGACCGTGATCAGCAGCACGTCGCCGACGTGACCGAAGGTGAGATTCGGAATCGGTCCCATGATCAGGCGCGCCACCGGCAGCACGAACAGCGCTGAGACGACGCCCTGCAGCACACCCGAAACGATCTTCTCCGCCGCCACGAGCCAGATCGGAACCGGCGCGAGAAGCCTGTCCTCGATCTCCTTCGTCCATCCGAAATCCTGAACCATCGGGAGCGCCACTGACTGGATGCTCGAGAAGGTGAGGCTGATCGCCAGCACTCCGGGCAGGAGCGCCGTCGTGTAGCCTCGCCCCATGAATCCCATCTTTGGCAACAGATAGCCAAAGACAATCACGAACATCAGCGGCTGCATCGTCGTGCGCAGCAAAAAGAACGGGAGCTCGCGGCGCGCCACCCTCATGTCTCGGCGCAGCAGCGCCATGAAGATGGACGATGGGCTGACAGCCGGTCGCGGTGCCGCCATCGCGATTGCCGTCACGTCGTCCACCCGTGTTCAGTCGCGCGCGTCATCCCAGCTTCCGTCCCGTCAGCGACACGAACAATGTCTCGAGACTCGGTTGTAGAAGATGGATGTCCGTCACGGTGCGTCCCGCCGACTCCGCCGCCTCGATCAGCGCCGGCAGGCTCTGTCCCCCTCGACTGCTGTGGGCGCGCAAAAGCCCATCGCGCGCCTCCACTCTGCTGATGCCCGCAATCGTTTCGGCGATCTCCGCCGTCGGCGTCGCATCGCCGTCGAGAACCAGCTCTATGAGCGTTCCGCCCGGCGCCTTCGACTTCAGAGCCCGCGGACTGTCGAGCGCGAGAAGCTTCCCCTGGTCGATGATGGCGAGCCGATCGCACAGACGATCTGCTTCATCCATGTAGTGCGTCGTCATCACGATGGTGCGTCCGCGCTTGTGGAGATCGCGCAAAATCTCCCAGAGATCGAGCCGCGCCTGGGGGTCGAGTCCCACCGTCGGCTCGTCCAGGAAGATGATCTCGGGCTCGTGCATCAATGCCCGCACGATCATCAGTCGCTGTTGCTGCCCACCCGAAAGCTCGTTCAGCTTGGCGTTGGCTTTCTCTGACATGCCGAGCCGCTCGAGCAGCTCGTACGCGCGCTTTGTCGCGACGTCGAACGGAATCCCGAAGTAGGCGGCATGGAACTGGAGATTCTCCAGCACGTTGAGACTCAGGTCGGCGTTCGGCCGCTGCGGCACTACGCCGATCGTCTGGCGCACGCGCACGGAATCTTCGACCACGTCGGCGCCCCCGACGATCGCCTTCCCCGAGGTTGGACGAACGCGTGTCGTGAGAATCCCAATCGCGGTCGTCTTCCCCGCGCCGTTGGGGCCGAGGAGGCCGAAGAATTCTCCTGCACGGATGTCGAGATCCAACGACTCCAGTGCTACGACGTCATGCGCGGAAGGCACGGGTGCACCAGGCCCGAATCGCATTCCCGACGGTGCGTTGCCCGGCTTCTTGGTCTTTCCCGTTCCCTTGTACACTTTTCGCAGCGCACGCATCTCAATCGCGTTTTGCTGCTGGGAGGGTGTGGTCACACGCGTTTCCGGTGAAGCTAGTGTCGGGCTCAAGCTCCGATCGGATGCCACGTGGTTTTGAATTCGATGAAGTCGCGAATCTCGTAGACGCTCTGCGACTTCTCGCCGTTCCAGTCGAATTCGTCGTCCCGTTTGCGCGAGCGAACGCGCTTGATGCTCTCCGCCGCGCCCAGCTGCAGCTGCTTCTTCTCCTCCGTACTCACGACCGCGCTCAAGCCGCGTATGTGCGTGTGCGTGGCGAATGTTGGGACCAGCTCCTTTCTGAAACCGGTGAGTATGTTCACTACGCCACCCGGCAGATCCGACACTGCCAACAGCTCCCCGAGCACGATCGCCGGATACGGAAATTCCTGAGACGCGAGCGCAACGCACGTATTGCCCGCGACGATCACCGGCGCCAGCTGGCTCAGGAGCCCGAGCAGCGGCGCCGAGTCGTCGGCGATGATGCCGACAATTCCCATCGGCTCGGCCACCGTGAAGTTGAAGAACGGTCCGGCCACCGGGTTGGTATTTCCCAGAACCTGTTCGTACTTATCCGCCCAGCCCGCGTAGTAGATGAGTCGATCGACGCTGGCGTTGACTTCTTTCGCGGCCGCTGCCTTGGTGGCCGCGCCCGAAATCACGAGCGACTCCGCCATCTCCGCGCTGCGCGATTCCAGCATCTCTGCCAGACGATAAATGATTTGCCCGCGATTATAAGGAGTGCGATGCGCCCAATCCGGACCCGCTTTTGCCGCCGCCTCGACCGCATTGCGCAAGTCTTTCCGCGTGCACTGCGGAATATTCCCGAGCAGTCCCGCCTCGCGCCTCCCGCTTCCCGCCTCCCGCCCACCGCCCACCGCCTCCCGCACAGGAAAAACCCGTCCGCTCTCGGAGCGAATGAACTGTCCGCCGACGTAAACCTTGGGCGTCTTGGTTACCGGTATGCGCGGCGCCATCAGACGACCTTCCCGTAGTCCATGAGACCCTGGCGTCCGCCTTCGCGTCCGAACCCGGATTCCTTGTAGCCGCCGAACGGCGACGAGGGATCGAACTTGTTGAACGTGTTCGCCCAGACCACGCCCGCCTTGAGCAGCGTGCTCATCTTGAGGATGCGCGATCCTTTGTCCGTCCACACACCGGCCGACAGTCCGTACATGGTGTTGTTGGCCTTCTCGACCGCCTCTTCGAGGGTGCGGAATGTCAGCACGCTGAGAACAGGTCCGAAGATTTCTTCGCGCGCGATCCGGTGGCTCTGCGTCACGCCCGTGAACACGGTCGGCTTGAAGTAGAACCCCGTGGTCGGCAGCCTGCATATATCCGATTGATACATCTCGGCGCCGCCGGTCACACCGGAATCAACGAGCTCCGAGATCCGATCGAGCTGCGCGCGCGAATTGATCGCGCCGACATCGGTGTTCTTGTCCAGCGGGTTGCCGACGCGGAGCACGTCGATGCGATTCTTGAGCTTCGACACGAACATGTCGGCAATCGATTCCTGCACGAGCAGCCTGCTGCCCGCGCAGCACACATGTCCCTGATTGAAGAAGATTCCGTTGACTACGCCTTCTACGGCCTGGTCGATCGGGGAATCGTCGAACACGATGTTCGCCGCTTTCCCGCCCAGCTCGAGCGTCAACTTCTTATCGGTGCCGGCAAGCTGGCGCATGATGATCTTCCCAACTTCTGTCGAGCCGGTGAAGGCGATCTTGGCGGCCGTCGGATGCGTTACGACCGCGGATCCCGTCTCGCCCGCGCCGCACACGAAGTTCACGACACCGGGCGGCAGCTCCGCTTCGAGCAGCAGCTCCGCGAACTTGAGCGCCGTCACCGACGTAGTTTCCGCCGGTTTGAGCACAACGGTGTTTCCCATCGCGAGAGCCGGCGCGATCTTCCACGCAAGCATCAGCAACGGGAAATTCCACGGTATTACCTGCCCGACGACGCCAAGCGGAACGACAGTCACGCCCGGTATTGCGTACTCGAGCTTGTCGGCCCAGCCCGCGTGGTAGAAGAAGTGCGCTGCCGCCATCGGCACGTCGAAATCGCGCGACTCCTTGATCGGTTTGCCTCCGTCCATCGTCTCCGCGACGGCGAACTCGCGCGCGCGATCCTGAATCAGACGCGCGATGCGATAGAGATATTTTCCGCGTTCGGCGCCCGGCAGCTTGCTCCACGGCGTGAAGGCCTTCTGCGCCGCCTGATATGCTGCGTCCACGTCGGCCTGATTCGCCAGCGCAATCTCGGCGAGCACTTCTTCGGTGGCGGGATTGATCGACTCGAAGTACTTGCCCGATTTCGGAGCCGTGAACTTCCCGCCGATGAAGAGATCGTATCTCGGCTTGAGCTTTGGATCTGCGGTCTCGGGGGCCGGATCGTATTCCCACAGATCACCAAATATCAGGTGGGGGATCGATCCTCCTGCCGACGCGGGCCGCGCGATAGCTCTCGGAGTTGTCATGTCAGTAGCTCTCGGCGGATTCTGTGAAGTAATACGGCGCCTGGTACGCACCCGTCTTTTCCTTTTCGATCTGGCGGAGCAGATCATTGAGCAGCGAGCTGGCGCCAAAGCGGTAGCGCGAGGAATTGAGCCAGGCATCGCCGAGCGTCTCCTTCACCGCCACGAGATAGTGAAGCGCCTGCTTTGCCGTCCTGATTCCGCCGGCGGGCTTCATTCCGATCGCGACGCCCGTCGCGAGGTAGAAATCGCGGATCGCCTCGATCATCACCTGCGTGTTGGCGAGGGTCGCGCTTCCCGACGCCTTCCCGGTGCTCGTCTTTATGAAATCGCCGGGACGAATGACCTTCATCGCGAGGAAAGAGGCGGCGCGAATGTTGTCGTAGGTGTCGAGCTCGCTGACTTCGAGAATGACCTTGAGCTGAGCATCGCCGCACGCCTCGACCACCGCACCGATCTCATCCTGCACAGCGCTGAATTCGCCGGCGAGAAAGAGTCCGCGATTGATCACCATGTCGATCTCGTCCGCCCCATCGGACACGGCCGTCTTCACCTCTTCGAGACGAAGCGCCAGCGGACTCTGTCCCGATGGAAACGCCGTAGCAACCGACGCGACCTTGATCGCGGTGTCGGCCAACCACCGCGCCGCGTATTTCACCAGCGAGGGGTAGATGCAAACGGCCGCCACCGGCGGGACCGATTCATCCGAGCTCGGCCGGCGAGCTTTGTGACAGAGTGATGCCACCTTGCCGGGCGTGTCCTTGCCCTCGAGCGTGGTGAGATCCACCATGGACACAGCTGTCCTCAAACCCCAGAGCTTGGAGCCCTTCTTTATGCTCCGAGTCTGGAACTTGGCCACACGCTCCTCGATCCCGACCTGATCGACGGTTCCGATCTCGTCGAACAGCTTGTTGAAGCTCGTGCGAACGGGCGCAGCAATGGTAGCCATGATCCTTCTAATATCGCGTCGGGAAACCCCCATTACAACGCTCCAGACACGCGTAGAGACTCCATCTTCCCCATTCCGACACAGCCCCGACACCGTTTAGTTTGGCTATATGGCTGAAGCCCGCCCCTACGCCGTTTTGTTCGACCTCGACGGCACGCTCATCGACTCGATCGCGCTGCTGCTCGCATCCATGAAGCACACCTTTCAGGGGCGATCGAGAAAGCCCACAGATGATGAGTGGATCGAAGGCCTGGGAACGCCGCTTCCAAAGCAGCTGACACCTTATGTCGAATCGGACGAGGATCGCGAGCGGCTCGTCAACCGTTATCGCACCTTCCAGCACGAGAACCACGACCGTTTGATGTCACAGTACGCAGGCGTCATCGACACCATCGCCCTGTTGTATCAACGGGGCCACCCGCTCGGCGTCGTCACCAGCAAGGGCAACATGATGATGGAGCGCGGCCTGAAATTCATCGGCGCTGACGACTACATCGAAGTCGCCATTGGCTACGACTCGGTACACATCCACAAGCCCGATCCGTTTCCGGTGCGGGCAGCACTGGAGAAGCTCGAGTACCAGGCCTCTGAAGCGGTCTTCGTCGGCGACTCACCCCACGACATTAAGTCGGGGAACGACGCCGGCGTCATCACGATCGCGGCGCTGTGGGGCCCCTTCAGGCGCGATCAGCTCGAGCCGTACAACCCCACGTACTTCCTCGACGACATCAAGGATCTTCCGCCGTTATTGGACCGAATCGCTGCGCCCCAAGCGGGGTAATATATTTCGCACGTTCGACCCTCTTAGGAGTAGTCAAAATGGGTGTGTCTTATCAGACGGGAACGCTGATCCGCACCGGCGAAGAGCGAGCTACCCTCGTTCGCCGGACGTATTCGCTCGTTCTCGTCAGCGTTCTGGTAACCATGGTTGGCGCGTCGTTCGGATTGTCGCAGCCACGGCTGATGGAAGCGATCCGCGCGCATCCGTTCTACGCTTTCCTGTGCATGATTGCGCCGCTCTTGCTCGCGACGAGGAAGCAGGCCGACTTCCCGATCAATATCGGCCTCGTCTTTCTCTTCAATCTCGTCGTGGGCGTGACGATTTCGCCCGCACTCTACTACTACGGTAGAACGCAGCCGGGCCTCATCGGTCAGGCTGCAGTCCTCACGATCGGCGCGTTTGGAATTCTCACCATGTACGCTTTCGTCAGCCGCCGCGATTTCAGCGCCTGGGGAAGCTTCCTGATGGTGGGCCTGTGGGTGTTGATAGGCACTATGGTGCTGAACTTCTTTTTCCAAAGCGCCATGGCAGGTCTCTGGCTGGCTGCGGTGACGGTGCTTCTATTCAGCGGATTGCTCGTGTTCGATACGTGGCGGCTGCGCAACCGTTACGGGCCCGACGACTACGTCGGCGCCTCGGTGCAGATCTATCTCGATCTGCTCAACATCTTCATGGCGATACTCCGCCTCACCGGCAACAGGCGCAACTAGGGACCGAACTACTCCTGGAACCGCTCGATCTGCTTGGCCAGGTCGAGATCCTTCTGCGTGATTCCGCCGGCGGAGTGAGTGCTCAGCGTGCAGGTGACCTTCGTGTATCGGATGTCGATGTCGGGATGGTGATCGGCCGCGTCGGCCGCCTTTGCTACGGCCGTCACGAAATTGATTCCGGCCATGAAATTCCGGAATTGATAAGTCTTGGTGATCACATCACCGCGCCGGCTCCAACCCTGGAGATTCCCGAGCTCACGCTGAATCGCGATGTCCGATAGACGGTCAGCCATCAGTTACTTGCTCCGAGCTCAATATTGCCGAAGAAAATAGCAACTTTGAGACTTTTCCGCCCGAGGCTGCTAGGCCTGACGGGTTTGATTCTCCTTTCCGGGTTACCACTGACTGCTGGCGCGCAGTCGGCTCCGCCCGTCGTCCATGTGGATCACTATTGGGGACGCTTCGCCCTCGGCTTCGCTGGAAGCATCCTCGCGCACGAGACCGCGCACCTGCTCACGGCGTACGCAGTGGGCTCGCACCCGCACATCGGGCTCGACCGCGGCAGGCCCACAATCTTTTCGGGAATTGATACCCGCCTTCATCCGCACAAACAATTTCTCTTTTCCGCCGCGGGCCTGACCACCCAGGCGCTGATCGACGAGGCCATCCTCGACATCCCCCACACCCGCGGCGGCGCGATCGAGCGAGGAATCCTCGCCGGCGGCATCGGCACCACGTTGTTTTACATCACCATCGGCCGCAACGCATCGGTAAGCGACATCACCTTCATGGCGAAGACTTCATCGCTATCGAAAACGCAGTTGTCCCTGATTTTCGGCGGGCTGTCGGCGGTCCACGCCCTTCGGATATCCCGCAATCCGGCGTACGATCATTTCTTCATTAGACCGACCGAGAATGGCATCAACGCGGGTCTCAGTTATTGAAGCAAAACCGCTGTCCCCAAAGCTATCTTCGGGCTATATTCGGTGAATGAAGAAGCAGGGCGCCCCATCCGCGAAGAAGCCCAAGCTCGCCCCCGGCCTGTTCGGCGCCGAGTACGACCGCACCTCACGCCAGCTCCCCGTCATCGGCGAGCAGAAGGACATCCGCTACTACTCTTCCCCCGCGAAGAGCGTCCTCAACGGCCCCGAGACCACCGGAATGGGCTTCTGGTCGATCAATCCCTACATCGGGTGCGCATTCGGTTGCGCCTACTGCTACGCCCGGTACGCGCACCGGTACGTGATGGAGCGCGCCTCCACTGACGAGAAAATGACCGACGCGCTCGGCGAAGCCTACAACCGGCTTCCGCCGTGGCTCGCTTTCGAGCGCAACATCTTCGTCAAGGGAAACGCCCCCGAGGTTCTGAGCAGGACTCTCAGATTTGGAAGCGACCGTCACCTGAAACTGCTCGACGGCGAGACGATCGTGATCGGTACCGCCACCGATCCGTATCAGCCCGCCGAGAGAAAATTTCGCGTCACGCGCGGAATCCTCGAGGTTCTTGCCGAGCATCCCGGATTGAGCGTTTCGATCATCACGAAGAGCCCGCTCATCACGCGCGACATCGACGTCCTGTCTCGCATCAATCGAATTTCCGATCTATCGATTCACATTTCCCTGATCACGCTCGACCGCGAGCTTGCCCGCAGAATCGAGCCGAGGTCGCCGACTCCGGAGTCGCGCATCCGCGCGCTGTCGCGTCTTCGCGAAGCCGGCATCGATGCCGGAATAAACTGCATGCCGGTGTTGCCGGGCATCACCGACAACCCGTCAGATCTGGAGGCCCTGGTCAAGCGCGTTTCAGAGGCGGGCGCAACCTACGTCGCTGCGTGCGCGGTGCGACTGCAGTCAGCCGCGCGCAAACGCTACCTGCCCTTCATCGAGCAGGAATTTCCACACCTCGTTGAGCGATACCAGAATACGTACGGGTCGAGCGTGAATGCGGGAGAGAAATACAGGAAAGGATTGGCGCGCTTCTTCGAGAAGCTTTGCGCGAAGTACGGCGTGCGCGGATGGTCGCGCGGCGGAGACGAGGAAGAAGAAGGGGACGAGGCGCTTGGTGCGCTCGTCCCCCCGTTGCAGCTCAGTCTCGAGATCTGACTGGAGACTCAGCTCTTCTTGGTCGCTTTGCGATGAGTCTTGCCCGCCGTGGTGTGCTCCTTCTTCTCCGTCTTCATGCTCTCGCCTTCCGTCTTCGCTTCTGACGCCATGCTCGCTGAGCCGGTGTCGTTGCTCATGCCGGTCGTCGTTCCGCCCG
>DASXYR010000150.1:0-2773 GCA_036502385.1 Gemmatimonadaceae bacterium | reverse complement strand
ATCGCAGATCCGCGCCGTCGCCAAGCTGGTGTCGAGTGAGGCCACCGTGCGCGACGTGATCGTCTACGAGAATACGTGGTACGGCTCGACGAAGCGTTCGCTGGTGGTAGTTACGGGACGACTTCTGGCGGGAATCGATCTCAAGGACAATCCGGAAGTGTCGATCGACAACGCGCGCAAACGCATCACGATCCGCATCCCGCACGCGAAGCTGATCGCGCTCGAGGTCCGCGACATGCGCACCTACGACGAGCGGGGAGGGTTATGGAATCCATTCACGGCCGAAGACCGCGATGCGATCCAGCGTCAGGCGCGGGTGCAGCTCACTGCCGCTGGTACGCAGATGGATCTGATCCGCCACGCGAACGAGAGCGCGGTCCAGCTCTTGACAATGCTGCTGTCAAAGGACGGGTACACCGTCGATGTTTCGGTTAAATAGTAAAGACACTACAAACTCAGAACTACCTGTTGCGAGTGATAGATACGTGTTCCGGGTTTCGTGATTTGCGCCGCCCCGGAACCCATAACCCGTATCCACCACCCTCACCAGGTAGTTCTGAGTTAGCGCACAGCTTTGTGTTCTGAGTCCGACCTCGACGCCGTCGCGCGTGGCGACGGAATCTGGGTCAGCCCTGCAACGCGCGTGACAGACTGCCGCACTATCTCCCTGATGCGATCGAACTGGCCAGCTGCGATCCATTCCGGCGGTGCCATCCAATTGCCACCCACTGCGACGACGTTCTTGAGGCTCAGGTAGCTCGTAAAGTTCGTCGCGGTCACTCCGCCGCTCGGGTTGAACTCAATGCCGCCAAAGGGGCCCGCCAGCAACTGCAGGTAGGGGACGCCGCCGAGTGTCTCGATGGGCCAGAGCTTGAGGAGACGCAGTCCGGATTCGAGCGCGGCTTCGATCTCGGTTGCGGTGGCGACGCCAGGATACACAGGCATCTCGTGCTCGAGACAGTAATCGACGACCGCGCGGCTGAAGCCGGGCGAGATGACGAACTCGGCGCCGGCCTCGCGGGCCTGTTTGGCCTGCGCGACGTTGAGAACCGTTCCAGCCCCTGCGAACATCTCCGGCTGTTCGTCCTTGATCCGGCGGAGCGAATCGAGCGCGCTTCTGGTGCGGAGTGTGATCTCGGCGATGGGGAGTCCCCCCGCCAGCAGCGCAGCCGCGAGCGGGCCGGCATTCTTCTGATCTTCGATGATGATGACGGGAATGATGCGCCAGCGGCGCAGCGCTTCCGTCATTGGAGATTCCTGAACGCTCATTTCACTCCCGTGCTTTTCAATGGGTGGATATTCCCGGTGACCCTGCCTTCTGCACCTTGCGGGCGTAGAGGAGCCATCCCAGGAAGCCTGCTGCAACCATGTCATACGCCAGACAGAATTCCGGCCACCATATAGGTACGCCGGGATTCACAACGACGTTGCCGTGCACGAAGTCGAACACGCCGTGAGCCGCCAATGCGAAGACGACGAGCCACAGATTGAACCTGAACCCGAGCACGGCGACGATCGCGAAGGCGGTCATCACTATCGATTCGACCACGAGGGCGCCAAACGATCCCCCGATCACGGCGAACAGCACGTAGTAGGTGGCGACCACGACGAGCACGGTAGGGTAAAATGCCCGATCGCGATCCAGGCCAGCCAACCTGGCCAGCACGACGCTGATTAAAGCGACAACGATTCCAATGATGTAGGCCATGGAGGAAATCTATAGCCTCGAGAGCAAATGCTTGAGACATTAAGCCGCCCGCCCGCCTGAGCGTTAAACTTGCCAGCCGGAAGTTCACAATAACCCGTCGAGCAGATCTCTGAGCACCTCTTCAAAAAACCGGGCATTCGTCGCGCTGGCCGCGGCCGGAATTCTGTGGGGAACCGGATTCATATTCGGAAAATGGGCACTCGATGAGCTGTCGGTGGGGCACATGGTGCTCTATCGATTCCTCTTCGCCGCCGTCGGATTCGCTCCCGCGATTTGGCGGGGCATGCAGCGCGCGGAGACGCGCATCGCTCGCGAGGATTGGCCACTGATACTGAGCGCGGCGGTGCTCGGCGTCCCGATACAATTCCTCATCCAGTTCGCCGGCCTCGCGCGCACCACGGTGTCACACGCTTCGCTGATGGTCGGCAATCTGCCGGTTCTCCTCGCGGCTGGATCGGCGCTGTTTGCGCATGAGCGCGTGACATCGAAGCGATGGACACTGCTCGTCGTCTCGACCATCGGCGCGGCACTCATCGCATTCGGCGCATCGACGGGCGAGGCGGGCTCGAAAGCGAGCGTCAGCGGCGATCTCCTTGTAGCGGTATCGCTGCTCGGCGGGGTCGCATGGATTCTCCTCAGCCAGCGCCTGATGAAGACCGGTCGATACACGTCGGTGACGGCCAGCGCTTATGTGATGACGCTGGGCGGTCTGATGGTCGCCGCGTGGGTGATTCCGATGGAGGGGCTTCCGCCCTTGCATCTCACTCCACTCACGTGGATCTCGGTGGCTGCCTCGGGGCTGCTCGCGACGACGTGCACGACCTACCTATGGAACTGGGGACTCGGGCGAGTGCCGGCGTCTCAGGCGGGGGTGTTCATCAACCTCGAGCCCGTAATCGGGGCCGTGCTCGGCGTTGCGCTGTTCGGCGATATGTTCGGACCGTTTGGGGTACTCGGCGGGCTGCTTGTTGTCGGGGCGGCGGTGCTTGTCGCTATGGACGGTAGCTGAGAATTCATAACTGCAGGTTGACTACAGTTCTTTAGCTCCTCAGCTATTTCGCGGCG
>DASXYR010000149.1:0-2453 GCA_036502385.1 Gemmatimonadaceae bacterium | reverse complement strand
CACGTTGGTTTTCCATGACACCCAGATCGACATAGGCAGCCGCCGTTTGCGCGTAGCCGTAGACGACTGAAGGCAGACCTTCGCGGACGCGCGCAACTGTGTGCGAGCCGTCAATCGCGAGCGCTGCGGGGAGGCGTGTGGCGTCGTCCGGGATCGGGAACTCGGAACGCCGGTGGATGAGCGGCGCCAACCACGTCACATCGCCGAGATGTTCCGCGGGTACATGGAAGGTGGTCTGATCCGCGATGGCGCGTATCGCTGCCTGCGAGTGTCCGAGACGAGACGCTCGCTCGAAACTGTCACCCACCGTCGTGTACGGCACGGCTATCCGCCAGCCGCCGGATCGGCGTCGTCCGCACCATTTGGAGTGAGAGGACCGTCTCCCGCCGCTCGGCGCGCTTCGTTAACCAGTTCGAGGTCGTAGCGGTCGATCTGCACCGGCACGATGTACGGCGACGACATGGTCTTCAGCCTCACGTAGCCGCGGTCCTCCGAAGAGATGATGGCGTCTGCGTATGACTCGAAGTCGTAGAAGCGCGACAGCTCCGCGACTTCCTTCTTGTTGTTCAAGTGCGCCACCACCCAGTTCACAGTGTTCGCCTTGACCTGGTGTGCCACGCCAGACACTTCCTGGGTCGCGTACGTCATGCCGAGATTGAGCTTGCTCGCCTCCTTCGCCAAGCGCACCCAGACATCCATCTCGTCTTTGTACCGATCCGCTGAGAACAGGTTGTGGGCCTCCTCGAGCATCACCTGAATCGACGGCGGCTCGTCGCCTGACGTAAAGACCTCAGTCTGTCGCCGTAGCAATCGCGCCGTAATCGATTCGGACAATCGTTGGATCACGCGTTCGGAGCCGACGTGGAGGTCGACGATCACGATCCTTCCGTTCACCAGTTCGTCGTAGATCTCGTCGGCGGGATCCCGCTGGGTATCGGGATTGTGGAATGCGCGCAGGGGCTGCAGATTGCGCCACCCGCGCACACGACCGGACGACGTGCTCTGGCCTGTGAAGATTGGCTCGGTGGACGCCCACCGAGGATCGTCGCAGAACTCCTGCGCGTGAGCGTTGCCGGCATCCCGCAACTCGATGATGGCATCAACCACGGCGACGATGTCCCCACCGCGCACGCGGTAGTTGCGGCCAGCTTGGACGAACGGGTTGCGGGAGAGTCGCGCCTCAACCGCTGTACGAAGGTCCTGCTTGATCGACAGGTCAACCGTGTACTCGCCCCCACCGGGTCGCACTGGCAGAGCGAAGCCCGCCCGAAGCAGCGACGCGTACAACACGAGTCGGCCACGCCGAGCACGCGTAACGCGGCCGAAATCGTTGGGATCCTGCCCATCGTCGAAGTCTGTGCTGGCGAAGTCCTTCACATAACCCGATGCGCCCTCGGATCGAAGCTCGTCAGCGATTAACGACTGTACGGAGCCGATCTGCCCAGGGTCGAAGAAGTTGATACCGAGCGGCCTGACGTGCGGCTCACGCCCATCTGCTCCGAACTTGAAGATTCGCACGTGGTCGGCGCCAATCGCTGCGATCTCGGTGCCGTCTTGCGTGTTCGCATTCGCGTACTCGCCCTGTGGGTCGAAGATCAGCTGACCGATCGGATCACCACCAGCACGCCGCCTCGTCTCCGAGATCGAAAAAATGCGCGCGATCAGGATCTTCGCAGTATTGGACTTACCGGTGCGAGTCATTCCCAGGAGCGCCGTCTTGCTACCAATGAAGTCGTGGATGTTGACCATGACTGCGGCGTCTGCCTGGTTCGACGCCGTCGCGCGTCGACGCGTTGCGGAGTAGCGAACCGAGCCGACCCTGACGAGCTCGACGGCGCGAGCGGAAGGCTTGATGTAGGACGCGATTGATGACAGACCTTTGCCGAGCGGCTTCAACACGCGGTACGTCGAGGTGGCGTAGAAGTTGTCCACATCGGCACCGAACTCCAAGAGACGGCGCCCAGCCACGTCCTCCTCGTAAAACGTTCCGACGACCTTGCATCGAAGTCCGGTGAACGACACTCGATTCCTGGTAAACGGGTCAAGGTCCACGTCCAGAATGGCTGACGGAGCA
The DNA here is from genome assembly GCA_036502385.1 of Gemmatimonadaceae bacterium. Lineage (GTDB taxonomy): Bacteria > Gemmatimonadota > Gemmatimonadetes > Gemmatimonadales > Gemmatimonadaceae > UBA4720. The sequence continues at coordinate 379 of DASXYR010000149.1, read as the reverse complement.
GGGTCCTCCTGACCGGAGAGGGCCGCGCGCAACGCCTCCTCCCGGACGGCGTGCAAATCCGATTCGAGCGAGAGTGACGCCGTGCCTTCGACGCGAAGCAGAAGAACCTCGTCGTCGTCCGCTTCGCCGTCGCCGGTGCGTGCCGTAGCGAGAAGGAAGCCGTGCTGAGGGATCCCTCCCGCGTCGTATTTCCACTTGTCGTGCGTGATCACGATCGCCTCGTCGTAGTCGAGACGGTGGATCGCGCCGATGCGGACAGATCGATCGTCCGCGAGCAGCTCCGATTCGAGGAGCGTCCCCGCCCCAACTCCCGGGATTAGTTCTTCTGACACGTCATCCCCTGTTCGGCCATTCGCGCAGAACGAAAGCCCCAAGGACG
>DASXYR010000148.1:0-3956 GCA_036502385.1 Gemmatimonadaceae bacterium | reverse complement strand
TCGATGAAACCGCCGAAGGGGTCGGTAGTGCTCTCGCAGGCTGTGACTAGAGCCAGGGTCAGACAAAGGAAAACGCGTTTCACGTGAAGCCTCCGTGATTTACGGCTAGATTTGAAAGTGCCTGATACGACGTGCAATTCGTTTGCCGTCCGGAATGCGTCGGAAGAGATACGTTGCGAAACCTTGAATTGCTGTCATCGTAGTGCGCACATACCCGTAAGCCAAGGCCGAGAGCTCGTATGCCTCCCGATCCAAACCTAATCGTCCGCGAAGTATTCTCATGGCTTGTGCCCGGGATCGTGCTGATCGTACTCGGGCTCCCTGTAGTTCGGCTGATCACGCGCTGGCTGGAGCCGAGGCCGGTGCCGCCGCGCGAGTTGAGTGTCATCAATGGCAGGCTGGAGCGGATCGAGACAGCGGTCGATTCGATAGCGCTCGAGGTGGAGCGCATTTCAGAGGCTCAGCGATTCTCCGCGAGATTGCAATCGGAGCAGCAGGCGATGCGCCTTCCTGGCGCACGCGAATGAGGCTGACATCGCCATACTATCTACCCATGAGACCTGCGAGCTTCGTAACCGGCATGAGCATCGGGGCAGTCCTGGCGTTGGGATCGTGCACCAGTTCGACGGAGCCACGAGAACACTCCTCGCTCCTTCGATTCGTCAGCGGTGAGGGCGTCACGGACACGGTGCAGGCGTTCCTCGGCCGGCCACTCATCGTGGAAGTCCACGATTCGTCGGGCGCGCCCGCGCCCATCGGTACCGTCGTCAGTTTCAGCGCCATGTACTCGCAACAAGCAGGACCCGAGGCCTGGCTCCAGGCATTGACTACGACGACCTACTCCTACTTCGCGACCGGGACGACGGACGCCGCAGGACGGACAGCGGTTCTCGTCCGCCTCGGCACGACCGCGGGGACGGCGCGCGTCGTCATCACGGTGCCGACGCTGAACATCCTCGACACGGCGCGCTTCACTGTCAAGCCGGGCGCTGCCACTCAGGCGCTCATCGTGCCGATAGACACGGCGCTCTTGGTCGGCAAGTCGTTCAGGCTGCGTGGCGGCGTCGCCGACCAGTGGGGAAATCCCCGCCCGGACCCCGTCACGTGGAGCGCGGCGGGACCCGGCATCAGCGTCACAAGCGGTGGTGTGGTGACCACCTCCGCCGTCGGGCGGTTCACCATCGCTGCGTCGACCCCGGAAGGCCCCACGACGAGCAACGTCAGCGTCGTGCCGCCCGGCCGCCTAGTGGGAGAGGTGTCGGACGGGAACTCGCTGGTGACCGCGGACATGGACGGCGCCAACCTCACCACGCTCGCGTCGGTGACGGATGACGGCCGCGGCGTGCATCCGGCGTGGATCCCCGGCACCAACACCGTCGTCTACGCGACGCTCGACAACGGGATTAAGCGGCTGTACAAGGTCGACGTCGGCGGTGTGCCGCAGCCATTCTTCTCCGCCGCGTTGCCATTCGTCACGCTGCAAGCGGAGCCGACACCGACCGCCGATGGAAAATGGGTGTACTTCAGCGCCTACGACTCGCGCTGCGTGCCCGACGATTACTGCCTCTACCGGTCGCGCGCCGATGGATCGTCCCCGGAGATGCTCGGCGACGTGATCTCCAAGTCAAGCGTCAGCTGGCATCCCGCGCCCTCGCCTGATGGCGCCCGCCTCGCGTTCGTGGTCGACTGGGGTTATCCCTATGCCAACCTGGTGACACAGATTGACGTGCCGACAAAGACGTACGTCTCGAACGTCGTATACGGTGATGCGCCAGCCTGGTCGCCTGACGGTACGCGGATCGCATACCTGGCGCCAACCGGCGGCGGGATCGTGCTGATGAACCCGGACGCAACCAACCCACGCACGATCGCCGCTGGTGTGACGACAATTGGCGGCGGCCCGCTCGCATGGTCACCGGACAGCAAGTGGATCATCGGCCGAGGGTGGGAGACCATTGAGCTGGTCAACGTTGCGACTGGAGAGGTGCTGCCGCTGCCGTGGGCCTTCTATCTGCGGTCGGCAAGCTGGAAGTAGCGATGCGCAAACACGTAACGCGTTTCACGATGCAAAACGGCCCGAGCATCTACGTTGATGTCGGGCCGTTAGTTATTTAGTCGGGGCGCCCGGATTTGAACCGGGGACCTCCTGCTCCCAAAGCAGGCGCGATACCGGGCTACGCTACGCCCCGAGGTGAGCGCAACTTACTATATCGTGCCTCGCGTGCGCAACGCATTCAATAGCGCGCGAAAGGCGCGCGCGCGGTGACTCTTCTTCGCCGTATTCTCGATGCTCGACTCGGCGTACGTTCCGCCGAGCGCCGGCGCCTCGAAGTAAGGGTCGTAGCCGAAGCCGCCAGTTCCCCGCGGACTCTCCAAAACACGGCCTTCAATCTCTCCGCGACGCAGCTCTTCGCCTGAAGCATCCTTGAATGCGGCGACGGAGACGTACTGCCCGCGATCGGTGAATGCTTTCTTGTCACGCGCTCTTGCCTCGCGCATTCGGCGCACCAGCTTCGCGTTGTTGGCGGCGTCCAACGCCTCGCGATCGAGCTTTTCGTTTCCCGACCAGCGTTTGCTGTAGACGCCAGGCTCGCCATTCAACGCATCGACGCACATCCCCGAGTCGTCGCCGAAAGTCGGCATCCCGCCGGAGACGTCGAAGAAATAGCGCGCCTTGGCCAGCGCGTTCTCCTCAAAGGTCTCGAACACTTCCAGCTCATCCTCGGCCGCGGACTCGGGGATGCCCAGCGTCGCGGGGTCCGTCATCGCCAAACCGAACTCGGCGAATATCTCGTGCAGCTCGCGCAACTTTCCCGCGCTGCGAGTCGCAACCAGATAGACCTTCGCGCTCACTCCGAGAGCGCTTTCGTCTGTGCGGCGTCGAGCGTCCTGATACCCGCGACGGCGAGGTCCAGCAGCTGATTGAGCTCGGTCCGATCGAAGGTTCCGTGCTCACCCGTTCCCTGCACCTCTACGAACTTTCCCTCGCTGCTCATGACGACGTTCATGTCCACCGCGGCCCGCACGTCCTCTTCATAATCGAGGTCGAGTCGAGGCTGACCGTCGATGACGCCAACACTCACAGCGGCGACGCGTCGCTTCACGGGACTCCGCTGGATCTTGCCCACCGTGACCATCCACTCGAAAGCATCGACGATCGCGATGCTCGCTCCCGTGATTGCCGCGGTACGAGTTCCACCATCGGCTACGATGACGTCGCAATCGAGCTTGAGCGTGAACTCCCCGAATTTGAAATCGTCGAGCATCGCGCGCACGCTTCGCCCGATGAGTCGCTGGATCTCCTGCGTGCGTCCGCCGAGCTGCGAGCGCTCCCGGGACGTTCGGGTGCGAGTCGCGCGCGGCAGCATCGCGTATTCCGCGGTGAGCCAGCCCTCGCCCTTGCCGCGGCGCCAGCCGGGGACGCCGTCTTCAACGGAGCAGGCGCACAGCACCTGCGTGGCGCCGAAGGTGATGAGACACGAGCCTTCGGCGTAGGGCGCCACACCTCGCTCGAACGTTATCGGGCGCAGCGCGGAAGCATCGCGGCCCTTTCGTGGGGAGCTAACTGCGTTCACCAAGTTTCTCGATGATGGAAGTGGTTGACTGACCAGGAGTGAGCGGCACGACGACGACACGTCCGCCGCGGCTGCGAACTTCCGCTGCGCCGACGATCGAGTCTTCAGTGTAATCGCCTCCCTTGACGATCACATCCGGCTGGAGAAGCTTAACCAGCTCGAGCGGAGTGTCTTCGCCGAAGATCACGACGAGATCGACGGCTTCAACGCTCGCGACGACGTACGCCCTCTCTGCCTCGCTTCGAACGGGTCTCGACGGACCCTTGAGACGCCGTACGGAGAGATCGCTATTGATGCCGACGATGAGCGCATCCGCCGTCTCTCGCGCGGCCAACAACAGGTCGACGTGTCCGGAATGAAGGAGATCGAACACACCGTTCG
>DASXYR010000147.1:0-8548 GCA_036502385.1 Gemmatimonadaceae bacterium | reverse complement strand
ATCTTCCCTATTCCGATCGAGCCGGTATTTCGAATCGCCTCGCGGAGCAGCGCGTACGGCTTGTCGCCTCCCTTGCCGGGAAGGAGATAATACGGTGTCTCGAAGAAACGGGGATCGATTTCGTCTTCCTTCACGAAATCGAGAATATCGATCGTCTTGGATTGCTCGAGGGCGGCGGCTTTGAAATCGGCATCAGTGAGAACGACGAATCTTCCCTTTTCGTACTCGTACCCCTTCACGATCTCGCTCCATGGCACGGGCTCGCCGTCGGCCTGGCAAACGCGCTCGTACTTGACCGGAGACAGATCTTCCTGGTGCAGCAGCCGGAAGCTTATGTGATCAGCGCGAACCGCGGTCTTGAGCTCCACTGGGATGTTTACGAGTCCAAACGTCAGCGACCCTTTCCAGATTGCGGCCATCCGTAGGCTCCGGTTAGTGTGAGCAGATGCGTGTGCAAGAAAGCAACTCACATGCCGCCTGTGGAAACCGAACATTGTGCTCGCGAACGCAAAAAAGCCCCGCAAGCGCGGGGCTTTGCCAACAAATCAGACAAGGAATCAGCTGACCTTTGTCACGTCAGCGGCCTGCGGTCCTTTTTGTCCCTGCACGACTTCGAACTCAACCTTGTCCCCTTCGGCGAGGGATTTGAAACCCGAACCACCGATCGCGCTGAAGTGCACGAACACGTCGGGGCCTCCCTCGCGCGAAATGAAGCCAAATCCCTTAGCGTCGTTGAACCATTTGACCGTACCAGTGATGCGTGCCATTGAACTAGTCCTCTCTCCCCGCAGGGCGATCTGTGAAGCGTCTACCATAGCCTAGCGAGCGTGGAGGACCGCTTCGTTTCGCGCCGGATGCTCGTCCTGTGACGGCGTGAAATGAATCCGGCGACTTCGGAGAAAGGCAAGTTTTGTGCAACAGACAGGCCTTAAGCCGCTCCAGCGACGTAGTGCGCCGATCGCCCGCAGCTCTTGCAGCGCAGGGTGACATGTGTGTATGGCGGTGGGGGAGCCTGCTGGGGGTCTCGCTCGATGGACCCCGAACACGATGGGCAGCTGAGAGGAGATCCAGTTCGATCGTTGCTAATGAGAAAGAGTGCCTGGGCGGGGTTGTACGCATTCGGACGCGGCTTGCGCATGTCTTCTCCAATTGCCTCGAGGCGGCGGCGCCCGGCGAGCCGCCACACAGGTGAACTTTGACGGCTATCCCTTGAAGAGAAGAGCCATCCAGATTCTGAAGCGGACATGCAGCGGGCTGATGCTCGGCCTTCTGGCGGCTTGCGGTCCCCACGCTCATATCCCACTCCGACCGGCCAATCTGCCTGACGTCCTTGCCTCAACGGATAGCGGAGCCGTTCTGGCACGGCGCTTGGCACCGGTCTTATACCTGCAACGAGATGAAACGTTCCCGCTCGAACGGGTGGTGGCGGTCCTGCACCCTACGAGGCCCATTATTGCGTACCACCTCCTTTGGCGTGACGACGTTCACGGGGCCTGGATTCCGTTCACCGTCCCCACCGATGAGGAAGTCCTATGGGTCGGTTACGACACGAGCCACGCCCCAACCGACGTCTGGACCTATTGGCACGGGAAGATTCTTCATACCCCGTGGCCGAAGTCGCAGGTTCGAGTCGACGTTCAGTGGGGCAAGCACGGTAGTTTGCCACGGAACGTCGTGCAAAGCGATTTGCCCAAATCGCGCTCCCTGAACTTCTTCTACGCGATGACGATCGTCGGCGAACCCGACATACTTCTCGGCGATATTTTCCGTAAAGGGCCGCTATGTTTTTGTCACGGCTACAGGCGCTATCTGGATTTCAACAGACCGGTTCCGTTGGGAGAGAAGCTGGATGCCGTGGTGCGGGCCGAAAATCCACAGGCCGTTCTGAAAGAGGTGTTTGGAAGCAATTACTCGAACAAACATCGCTGGCCGTAAAGCGGGAAGCGGGGAAGCGGGAGGGCCTTTTTTTCCCGTGCAATAAGAAAAACCGGCGGGAGCCAATGCCCCCGCCGGTTTTCTTTAGAGCGTGCTCCTGGATCTATCGGTTCGCAGAAGCGGTGGCCTGCTCCCGTTGAGCGATCGCGAAGAGATCCTGCTGGGACTGACTCTGTCGCAGAACCTGGATCGCGCGCGCAAGTTGATTGTCTTCAGGAATGCTTCTCCGCTTTGCGGTCGAGTCTCCGAATGCCAGCCGTGCCACTGTATTGCCGAGCAGGCGATCGATCTCGGGCCCAGCCTGTTCATACTGGGCATGGTCGATTGTTACGCCCTTGGTCTGAAGCCGGCGATAGAACTCCTCGCGCCACGATGGCTCGACGGTGAAGTTCGGCTTGACGGTCTTCTTGAGCTCGAGCGAGTAGTCCATTAGAGTGGCGCGAACGTCCGTTGTCTTGGGCGCGAAAATGTTAAATACCTTCTGCTCGGCCGTGGTGAGAGTATCGGGTCTCACGATGATGTCGGGCGTAATGGCGCCGCCGCCATAAACCACGCGCCCAGCATCCGATTTGAAGGTCGGGCGCGAACGGCGCACCGAATCCGTCTCGAGCGAATCCGGCATCACCTCTACGAACTCACCGCTGGGCAGAAGCTTGCGCTCCTTCTGGATTGAGCGACCGCTTGGCGTGTACCACTTGGCGGTCGTCATCTTGAGCGCATAACCGCCGTCGAGTGGGAATACCGACTGCACGAGTCCCTTCCCGAACGACGTCGTGCCGACGATGAGCGCGCGGTCGTGATCCTGCAGCGCGCCGGCGACGATCTCGGACGCCGACGCACTTCTGCCGTCGGTGAGAAGCACGAGCGGAATCCTTGGCGCGACTGGGTCATCGCTGGCGAGGAAGGTTTGGTTCTCGCCGTTGCGAGCGCGGATGCTGGATATCTGCTGACCCTTCTTCAGGAAGAGATTGCTGACGCTCAGCGATTGGTCGAGAATACCTCCCGGATTGCCGCGGAGATCGATGATGATTCCCTTGGCTCCGTCGTGCGTGAGCTTGGCGACCGAGCTTTCGAGCTCGTCCTTCGCGCTCTCGTTGAACTGCAGTAGTGGTATATAGCCGATCTTGCCATCGAGCATGATGGCGTAGGGCACGGCGGGAATGCTGATGACGGCGCGCGTGAAGGTGATCGGAATCAGCTCATTCACACCAGGACGCGAAAACTTCACCAGGACTTTGCTTCCCGGATTTCCCTTCAGCGCGTCTGATGTCTGAGAAACTGTCCAGCCGCGGATATTGGTTGTATCGATGAAATTGATCCGATCCCCTTCCTGGACGCCTGCCTGTTCGGCGGGCGTGTGGGGAAACACGCGCTGGACGCTGATAAAGCCCTGCGTTTCGGCGATCTCCATCCCGATGCCGGCGTAGCGACCGTTCGTCTGGGCGTTGAAGGAAGAAAGCTCCTTCGGCGAGAGGAGCACGCTGTAGGGATCATTCAGCTCGTGAACGAGTCCGCGTGCTGCCTTTTCGTAAAGAGTCGCGGCGTCGACGGTATCTACGAAGCGACTCGAAACGATGTTCAGAACCTGGTCCAGAAGTCGAGCACCCTGCTGGGTCTCATGCTGCTGGAAAACGAAACCACCGGCCATGATCGGGACGAGCAGGAGGCCGAGGAGGATGCTTTTTCTTGATCGAGACATACGGTCTATTTGATGGGAGAGGGCGTTAACCTAATAGAATACGCCCTTGGGCAGCCACTTGTTCCCCGAAATGACGCACAAAGGGCACCATCGGAACAGCTTTGGCCCCTCAGGTGACGCGTGATGCGAGCACATAATCGACCAGCCAATCGCGATTGACCTGCCGGAAGGTCGCATCGCGGAGCAATCCGGCGGTCAGAAGCATCTCATGGGCGGGCTGGAGCACTCGTTGCAAGTGTGACGGATACCGCTGAGTCAGCGGAAGCTGCTCGGCGAGCGCGGCGAGGGGGACTCTCCAGGTAACCATTCCTTCTTCCCGGGCGACTTCGAGTAGTCTGTAGAGCCGACGGGCGACCGGGTTGGTGAGGGAGAGGTAGTGTATCGCGGAAAGTGTGACGGTGTAGCCAGCAGCGATGTTTGCACGGATTAGAGGGCCGATCGTAACGTGCGCGTCTCCCGGCTCGGATGCGGTCAGTACGGGAAACAAGGTGAATTGCTCACGCTCTGCCAATCGGCGCCGTGCGATGGAAACGGAGGAAAGTATGGTGAAACGCCCTTCTAGCGGCTGCGGATCGCCGACTGCAACGTACACTCCACTCGATTCGAGGATGGTTCTTTCGAGTCTCGTGAGGGCGGATCGAAGCTGTTCGTACGTTCGGCCGTCGACGCGTCGTCCGATCGATCGGAGGAATGCGTGGAGGGTGAAGCTGATCACTCCATCCTCTGGAGATCCCGCTTCGTGGTAACGATGCAGGATCTCGACATAGACGTCCTGATCGAAAGTGCCGGGAAGGCGGTCGCCCGGATTGGGCAGCACGCGCCACCGCCCGCCGCTCTCGGGAGAGAAGGAGATTGCCGAGTCCTCGGCAGAGTCGCTCAGCCGAAAGATGGGAAGCGATTCGAGCGACCGATCGAGGACGATAGCACGCGTCGCGATTCGCCGACGGGCCACGTAGGTCATACAGAGAGAATATGTCACTGATCAAGTACATAGCAATCGCGGCACTCGTGCTGTTCGGCCTGGTGCTGGCGCTTATAGGCATTCTTTCGGTCACCCACGATACACCGGTCCGGAGCGTAGTCGCAGAAGGCGACAAGGACGGGCCGCCGGCAACAGACGATCCGCTGTTCACGCGCAGCATCGAGTTGTTCACGGGAACACACATCGATATCGGCAACAGGGTCGACATCCTGCTCGACGGGGACGGTACCTACCCTCCGTTATGGAAGGATCTCGCTTCTGCGCAGCAAAGTATCACGGTGCAGATGTACTACTCACAGCCGGGGGCAGTCGCCGATACACTCGCCAAGTATCTGATCGACCGCGCGCAGCACAAAGTCCGGGTTCTGCTTCTGCTCGATGCCTTCGGGTCTCAGCCACTCAAGCGGGAATGGATGGATCGCGTGAAGGCGGCGGGAGTGGAAGTGGTTTGGCTACGACCCCTGCGTTGGTACACGCTTCAGAAAGCTGCCCAGCGCTCGCACGTGCGGGTAGTCGTAATCGATGGCAAGATCGGGTATACCGGCGGTTTCGGACTTGCCGACTACTGGCTGGGTGATGGTCATCACGAGGACCAGTGGCGTGAAACCAATGTGCGGTTCGAAGGGCCCACCGTAGCCGCTCTTCAGGCGACCTTCGCCGCCGGATGGGCGGAAGCGACGGGCGAGCTTCTCACTGGTGATATGTTTTTCCCCAAGAGCTCGTTTGCCGATGTGGGAATGGTGCAGGCGGGACTGATGCACAGCATCCCGAGCACCGGCAGCACACCGGCGGAGAGATTCATGGCGCTTTCCATTGCCGGCGCCCGGAAGACGCTCTACATCACCAACTCGTATTTCGTGCCGGGAGAAAGCTTCATGCAGCTGCTTCTGGCTGCGGCGCACAGGGGCGTCGATGTCCGGGTGTTGACAGTGAGCGAAAAGACAGACGTCAAGACGACCTGGTACGCTGGAAGGACGTACTATGAAAAGCTGCTGGAAGGAGGAGTGAAGATCTACGAGTACCAGCCGACGATGATTCATTCGAAGAGCTTTGTCGTGGACGGAATATGGTCATACGTCGGATCGATGAATTTCGACAACCGCTCGATGTCATTCAACGATGAATCGCTGCTGGTCGCGCTCGACCGCGGAATAGGCGCCAAGATGGATTCAATCTTCATGGACGACCTCAAGTGGTCCAAGGAGATCAAGCTCGACGAGTTCCGGAAGCGGCCATTGTCGAGCAAGATTCTGGAATGGGGCGCACAGAAGCTGCGGCGCGTTCTCTAGGATACGAAGGCGCGCTTGCGATGGCCCACGAAGCGACGGCAGATCCCTCAATGCTCGCGGGGTTTCACCCTCTCGTAAGCCAGTGGTTCGAGAAGACATTCGGACAGCCGAGCGATCCGCAGAGAAAGGGATGGCCAGCGATCGCGAGCGGATCGCACACACTCATTCTTGCGCCGACCGGGACGGGCAAAACTCTCGCGGCGTTTCTCTGGGAGCTCAATGAGCTGATAGTGCGCGGTCTCGAGGAGCCCCTGCCGAACGCGGTGCATCTCCTTTACATCTCCCCGCTCAAGGCGCTCAACAACGACATCCAGCGAAATCTGGATCGCCCGCTGGCGGATCTCCGCGCACGATTCATCGCCGCGGGGCAGACATTTCCCGAAATACGCGTGGCAGTGAGAACTGGAGACACTCCAGCCTCCGCCCGAGCGCGGATGCTTCGGAAATCCCCGCACATTCTCATCACGACGCCGGAATCGCTGAACATCATGCTCACGTCCCTCAAGGGCCGTGGAATGTTCAGCAGCACGCGCGCGGTGATTGTCGACGAGATCCACGCGATAGCCGGAACCAAGCGTGGCGCGCACCTGGCCCTGACGCTGGAACGACTCGAGACATTGGTCGAAGACTCGCCGCAGCGAATCGGTTTGTCAGCGACGCAACGTCCGCTCGAGGAAGTCGCGCGCTTCCTCGGCGGCTGCGATCCGGTCGATAGCACCGCCCCACGATTCCGACCAGTGACGATCGTTGATTGTGGCATGACCAAGGAAATGGTTATCTCGGTGGAATCCCCCGTGGCTGATCTGGGGAATGTGGGTGGAAGCATCTGGCCGGCTGTCGCGCCACTGGTGCTGAGGCACATACTCGCATCGAACACGACACTTATCTTCGTAAACAACAGGGCGCAAGCCGAGAAGATTGCGGCGCGGGTAAATGCACTCGCCGAAGAGGAAGTCGCTCTTCCGTATCACGGATCTCTTGCCAGAGAGCGAAGGTTTGCCCTCGAGGAGCGTCTTAAGGCCGGGTCGCTGCGCGCGCTTGTGACTACAAGCTCGCTCGAGCTGGGAATAGACATCGGCTCCGTGGATTTGGTGATCCAGCTGCAATCCCCGAAGCGTGTAGCCGCAGCGCTTCAACGAATCGGCCGGGCTGGTCATACGCTGGGCGTGCCGAGTCGAGGGATACTTGTGCCAACGTTTCGGGACGATGCCGTGGAGATCGCGGCGATCGTTGCGGCAATGCGCGCGGGCGAAGTCGAGCCAACGCACGTCGTGCAGAACGCGCTCGATGTGCTTGCACAGGTAATCGTGGCGGCCGTGTCGGTGGACGACTGGAAGAGCGAAGACTTATACGGGCTCGTGCGCCGATCGTACCCGTATCATCAGCTGACGCGTTCCGCGTTCGACGAAGTCCTGGCGATGTTGTCCGGCAAGTACCCTTCCGACATCGCCGCGGAGCTGGAGCCGAGGATTACGTGGGATCGAGTGAACGACAGGCTGATCGGGTCACGCGCGGCGCGCATGACCGCGGTCATTTCCGGCGGGACGATCCCCGATCGCGGGCTATACACCGTGAATCTTCCCGATCGCACGCGGCTGGGCGAGCTCGACGAAGAATTCGTGCATGAGTCCAGAATGGGCGACGTGTTTCAGCTGGGATCGTCCACCTGGCGGATTGCAGCCATCGAGCACGACCGAGTCGTGGTCACGCCGGCACCTGGCACCCCCGCGAGGATGCCCTTTTGGCACGGCGAATACATGGCAAGATCGCTGATGCTCAGCCACCGCGTCGGTGCGCTGCGACGCGAGCTGGCCGAAGCGCTTAATGAAACCGATCTGGCAGAGCGGTATGGCTGCGACGCGGCAACCGCAAATTCGCTCGTGAAATACATCGCATCGCAGCGTGCCGCGACCGGGATCGTGCCGGATGACAAGAACATCGTCATCGAACAGTTTCGTGACGAGACGGGGGCGGTTCGCATCGTGATTCACGCCGCATTCGGTGGAAGGATCAATGCACCCTGGGGGATGGCGCTGGCACAGCGCGTTCGCGAGGCAATCCAGAATACCGATCTTCAGGTGCAGACGACGGACGATGGCATCATGCTGCGCCTGCCGGATCTGGGGATGACGACGCCGATCCAGGCGCTCCTTGGTTTGTCAGGAACGGAGGCCGAGCAGCTTGTCATGGAGGAAGTGGGATCGACGTCGCTGTTCGGCGCGCGATTCCGAATGAACGCAGCGCGGGCGCTGTTACTGCCACGGGGAAATCCGCGCCGGAGAATGCCGCTCTGGCTACAGCGGCTCAAAGCACTCGATCTGCTCCAGACGGTGCAGCAGTTTCCGAGTTTTCCGATTCTCGTCGAGACGTATCGGGAAGTATTGCAGGATGCGTTCGACATGCAGGGGCTGAAGGACACGCTTGCCGACATAGCGGCCGGAAATATTCGTGTTCACAACGTGCAGACGGATGTGCCCTCGCCATTCGCCGCGAGCCTGCAGTTCGGCTTCGTGATGGACTGGCTGTACGGTGATGACACACCGCGAGCCGAGCAGAGAGCGGCGCTTTTGTCACTTGACCGAGCTCTTCTCGATGAAGTGATGGGCGGCGAAGGCAGCGACGACATCACTCTCGAGGGAATCG
>DASXYR010000146.1:0-12239 GCA_036502385.1 Gemmatimonadaceae bacterium | reverse complement strand
CAGAACGCTCAGCGGAAGCAAGGAAGCAGTCGTTGGCATCGACTTCAGTCCGGATGGTTCACTCCTCGCCAGCGGAGGAGACGACAAGGAGATCAGACTCTGGCGGGTCACTGACGGCACTATTGCGAGAGTGTTGTCCGGATCGGATCACGTCTACTCCGTGGCGTTCAGCCGCGACGGCAAGTGGCTCGCGAGCGGGGGGCGTGCGAGGGGTAACCTCGGCACGCTCTGGCACCAATTCTTTGGCAATCGCCTGCTTGGCGGAAATGCCAAGACCGTCCGGCTCTGGCGAGTGAGCGATGGCGCGCTCCAGCAAGAGATGTCAGGTCACTCGGATGACGTGTGGTCCGTCGCGCTCAGCGCCGATGGCAAATGGCTGGCGTCAAGCGGTGAAGACGAGAAGGTGACTCTCTGGCGAACCACGGTCGAGTTGCACTAGGGCACAGGGAGAGGATTGCCCGCTCTCCTCGTCGAAGAGATAGTTTTGTACACAGCGGAAAGTGGAGTTGGAGCCAGCCCTCCTGTCGGGCGCATCAAACCGGGAGCCGAAATGGAGACCAAGGAAAGCTGGCGCGACATCGTCGCTTCGTCCCTCGGCTGGGAACAGGCGCACGCTACGCTCGAGAACGCGGTTGATGGCCTTCCGCCAGATTTGCGGGGGAAAAAACCTTCTGCATTTCCACATTCGGTGTGGCAGCTTCTCGAACACATTCGAATCACTCAGCACGATCTGCTCGACTTCTGTCAGAATCCGGATTACGTCGAGAAGCTGGAGTGGCCGCGCGACTACTGGCCGCCGACGGTCGAGCCACCGGATGATGGCGCGTGGGACAGTAGCCTGGCAGCCTGTCGAGCCGATCGCGAGGCGTTCGCGAGATTTACGAAAGAGACGAAGCTGGGCCTGATCGACAAAATCCCGCGCGGCTCCGGGCAGACCTATTTGCGAACCGTGTTGCTGGCGGTGGATCACGCATCTTACCACATCGGCCAGATAGTCGCGGTTCGACGCCTGCTCGGCGCTTGGCCGGCGAAATAATCTATGCCTGGCCGAGCCGGCGACATCACCGCCCACGTTCGCGGATTCTTCACCGAATACTGCACGGCCTTCATCCGCCAGGACGGAGCCGCGATCGCCAAACATTTCGCCGGCCTGGTGCACACGGCCTCAGATACGGGCAAGGATGTGCGCGTGCACGTGTCAACCGGCGACGAAATCCGGAAGACGATCGATCATCTCCTCGAGATGTATCGCGCGATCGACTTTGGGAACGCTGAGGCGCTCGCCTTGGCGACGGATCCGCTTTCATCGCGCCTGGTGCAGGTGCGGATACGCTGGGCCCTCCGCAACAAGGCGGGCGCGCCGCTATACGAGTTCGATGCCATGTACACACTGGCAAGACACTCGGACATTTTCCGCATCACCGCCGTGGCCCACAACGAGATGGCGCAATATCGGCGTTGCGTAGCCGCGCTGTCCGAAGCGGCGGCCGCCACCAAGAAGTAATCCCCGCGCCTCGCCGATCAGCTGAAGCGCGTTGTTTTCCAGAGAGCGATTCCGGATCCAGCCAGGACTGCCAGGGTCGCCAGCGAAAGTCCCAACGCCCACTCACGCCGCAGCGCGAGCTGTGGCGCCTCGGCGATCGACGCAAATCCGATGAGCGTCGCGGTGGCCACACCGACGACCACCCAGTCCACCCACGTGCGGCGGTAGCGAGCGACGCTCGCATCGCGTCCCCGTCCGCGGGCACGGGTATACTCCGCGTCGACTCCGTATCGCCTTCCCTCGCGGAGAGCCGCTTCTTCCCACTCGGAGTGTTCACTGCGGGTGACCGACGACAGGGCTATCACTCCAGCGCCGAGCGCCATCACAATCGATCCGCCAACGATCTGCGCGAGAACATGATGTGAGGCGCCCCTCAGCTCTGAAAAGACAAGGGCGCCCCAGAGTAATCCCCAAAGCTGGTTGGTGTTCGAGAGCGGGATACCACGCGTGATCCCCGCGTATTTCACCGCGTATTGCTGAAAGAGATCGCCAATCACCCAGACGAACCCGCCGGCCAAGAGCCAGAAGAGCACGTGTCTCGCGGCAGCGAGCTCCTGCCAAATGGGAGCAATTCCACCGGAAAACGCGATGGCGATTGCTGCCATCATTCCGAGCTCGCCCACGGTGAAAAAAGTGATGAACGAAAGAGGGCTCATTCCCGTCAGGTACGCTTTGCGATAGGGGATGTACATCGTTCCCCAGAGCACACCGGCGAAGAGCGCGGCGACAACGCCACGCAACGCATTTGCATGGGGAGCTTGCGCTGCCGATGCGACGGCCAGCGCCGTCGCGCCGCCGAACATCAGAAGGGCGCCACCGAGAACACCGACCCAGCGACGCCAATCGGCGCCCCGCAGCTCGCTGAAGAGAACTATGCCCCAGAAAATTCCGAGCAGGCTGTTGCTGTTCCAGAGGGGAAACGCGATGCTGAGCCCGACGTCGCGCACCGCAAAGATCGTAAGAGTGTTGGCTACCGCCCAGAGACATCCAGCGAGCACAGCCCATACGATCAGGTGAGGCGCCTGGCGCAGATCGGCGGCAACGTAAGATGTTCCCTGAATCAGCGCGGGAAGGCTCCAGCGCGCGAGGAACACTCCGATCACCATGGTGAGCGATATCGCGACTGGGGAGAGTCCGGTGTTCACCAACTTGGTTGGCGCCTCCGCCGCGCCTAGCCAGGCCCCCGCAGTCAATCCGCAGATTATTCCGACGACCTGAAGCGTCTTGAGGCGCCTCGCTTCGGATGCGATGTCGGGCTCCAGTGATGGAGCCGTCGCGCGGGCTGGTGACGTCACTGGATCCACCGAAGAACGAACAGTCCACCGACCAGCACGATCACCGGCACCCAGAACTGGATGTCGGAGAGAATTGTCTTCAGCCAGCGACTCGAGCTCACGACCCAAGGTTACGAATCAACGTGAGCGGCCGCCAGCGGAGGAAGCTGCAAACTCAGAACTACCTGTTGTGAGTGATAGTTAGGGGTTCTGAGTTGCGGGGCCCAGCGCAGCTACCCGGAACCCATATCACGTATCTATCACCCTTACCAGGTAGTTCTGAGTTTGCAGTTTTCTATGGCCCAAGAAAGCGATCGATTCGAAATGGTGTAGTATCGGCTCGAGACCCGCCATCCATGAGTAGCTCCGCCTGCAGCTCTCCGATTGCGCTCGCGAACTTGAATCCGTGACCCGAACAGGGACTCGAGATCAGCACCTGGGGGTGTCGCGGATGAAAATCGATTATGAAATTGTGGTCCGGCGTGTTCGTGAACAGACACACATCGCTCCCTTTCACTGGCGCCTCCGAAAGGCCACGCAGCACCGGGCGGATGGCCGCGCGCAATTCGTCTTCGTCGCGGACCTTCACCCTCCGGTCGACTTTCTCGGGGGCCGACGCGAGCTCGCCGCTATGCATCACCGCCGCCTTCACTCCGCGCGCCAGTCGCGGAAAGCCGTAGCAGATCGTTCCGGGCTCGAACTCGTACGCGTAGATCGGAAAACGCGATGCATCGTACTGCGCCACGTCGCGTTGGGGCTCGAGCCAGAAGACAACCTGGCGCTCGATTGTCAGCGGAAGCTCGAGGTCAGCCAACAGCCCCGAGCACCACGGCCCCGCCGCAACCACCAGACGGTCTGCCCGATAGTTGCCTTTGGAAGTTTTCACACGCACGCCTTCGCCATCCGCGTTCCATTCGAGGACCGGCTCGTCGAAGTGAACCGCGGCTCCTGCCCGCCGTGCGCTATCGATGTGCGCCGCGGTACACGACTCTGGATCCAGGTATCCGGCGCGCGGATCGAACACCGCAACCAGGCTTTCGTCGAGCCGAAACGGCGGAAAGCGCTCATGTACTTCCGCCGCATTGAGAACCGCGTGCGGCAACGAATGCTCCCGCGCGCTACGGAGAGTCCCGGTGACAACGGTGCCGTCGCGCGGGCCGATCATCAATCCACCGTTGATCGTCATCAACCTCTTGCCGCTCGCCCCCTCCAACTCTCGCCAGAGCTCGTGGGCGCGCTGCACGAGAGGCACGTACAGTGGATGCTCGAAGTAGGTTTCCCGAATTATCCGACTGTCGCCGTGTGAAGACCCGAATGAGTGGGCGGGCTGAAACTGCTCGAAACCCGCGACTCGTGATCCGCGTTTTGCAAGATGGAACAGCGTCGCGCTTCCCATGGCGCCGAGGCCGATCACTATGGCATTGTAAGGACGCGATGTATCAGTCATCGGTATGAAACTTTCACTCAGAAGCTGGCGTCCGCGACATCTTCTCGCGGCGTGGTGCGCATATTGGGTCGGACTGGCGCTCGTCACACTCTGGCCGGCGATCGCCGCGGGCTGGCGAATATCGCAACAGGTTCACGGCGACGGGTCTGTCTCGGGCAGCTTCGGCGACAAGGGAATCACCGCCATGGTGTCCGAATCGGGCAAAACGACGTGGACCGGATCGATTTCAGTGGTCCGCCTCGCGTTGCTCATCGCGGGTCCTCCCCTCGTTCTGTGGCTGATCTGGCTTGTGCGCGCCTCTCGCACGAACAATGCGGGAGAGCCGGGCGCGCTCAATCACGGGGCACAGAAAGAATTGTACAGAGGGTCGCGTACGCAGATCTTTGACTCTTCACATTCGAAGCGCGGGACGCGCGAGGAATCCTGAATCATGCCTTGTCTGATGACTCTGATGGCGCTTGCGGCACCACGGCTCGTCGTTGCCGTTCTCTGGTTCTTCACGCACTGGTTCCGCGGGGTGTTCGACAACATCCTCTGGCCGATCGTGGGGTTCGTATTTC
This sequence comes from Gemmatimonadaceae bacterium, assembly GCA_036502385.1. Lineage (GTDB taxonomy): Bacteria > Gemmatimonadota > Gemmatimonadetes > Gemmatimonadales > Gemmatimonadaceae > UBA4720. The sequence goes on along the minus strand of DASXYR010000146.1, from coordinate 7,415 downwards.
TGCCGACGACTCTGCTTTGGTATTCGGCGGTGCACAACTGGTTCGGCGGGCATTGGACCTTCTGGCCGGTGGTCGGGCTCGTCATCGCACTCTCCATTGACCTTGGCCCAGTGAGCGGACGGAAAGTGGGGGGAAAGCGATAGAGATGGAGCCACAAGGATCGCGGGTGGTCGTGATCACGGGCGCGAGCGCCGGTATCGGCGCCGCGGTCGCGAGAAAGCTCGCCGCTGAGGGAGCCACTCTCGTCCTCGCGGCGCGCCGGGAGAAGGAGCTCAACGACGTAGCCGCTGAGGCACGGAACCTCGGGGCGCGCGCCGTTCTAACCGTGCAAGCGGACGTCACTCGCCGCGATGAGGTTGTTGATCTTCGCGACAAGGCTCTTGCTGACTTCGGCCGGATCGACGTCTGGATCAACAACGCGGGGCGTGGTATCACCCGCTCCGTGCTCGACCTGACGGACGACGACGTCGACGAAATGATCGCGGTCAACCTCAAATCGGCGATCTACGGAATGCAAGCGGCGGTGCCCCATTTCGTAGACCGCGGAGAGGGACATCTCATCAACATATCGTCGTTCCTCGCGCGCGTTCCGATCGCAAGCATTCGTTCCGTCTACAGCGCGTCGAAAGCGGCGCTCAATTCACTGACGGCGAATCTGAGAACCGATCTGCGCGCGCATCCCGGTATCCATGTGTCACTCATAATGCCTGGCGTCGTGACAACCGATTTTGCGCGCAACGTGCGTGGTGAAATCAAACCGCCGGTGAACGCCGCCGCACCCGGCGCCTCCCCAATGAAGCCGCAGTCGCCGGAAGAAGTGGCAGAGCGCATCATCGAGGTCATTCACAACCCGGTGGCCGAGGTCTATACGAATCCAGTTTCGGCTGACCTCGCGCGGGCATACTACGCGGATGTCGGCGCGTTCGAGCGCGCCGCTGCGCGCGCAGGTGAAGCGGTCGGTACGGGGGTCGATGGCACACAGAAGGATGCAAGAGTCTGAAAGAGCAGGACGGATTTCTGACTAACGGGAGAGAAAATGGACGGCAAGGCCAGACACCCCGCAATCGCAGTGCGTGACTCGATATCCATATTGGCATTGTTGACGTCGGCCGCGCTCGCGGCCTGTGCGAAAACGGACAGTGGAACTGCCGGCGGTGACTCGAGTGCTGCGGCTTCGTCGACGGTGGTCTCCAGCGCTTCGTGCGCAGCGGACAACGGCGGCCTCACGCTGCCTCCCGGCTTCTGTGCGACGGTTTTCGCCGACAGCGTCGGTCACGCCCGACACATTGCCGTGAACTCCAACGGTGACGTCTACGTGAACACGTGGAGCGGAGACTACTACAAGACTCCAGCACATCCCGGTGGCTTCATCGTCGCACTCCGCGACACCAACAAGGACGGCGTCGCTGACGTCGTAAAACGGTTCGGCCCCGATTCTTTGCATGGAAACGGCGGCGGAACAGGGATCGCGATCTACAGCGGGTCAGTCTACGCCGAAGAATCCGGCAAGACGGCGGCAACCATCGTGCGGTATCCGATCTCGACCGATAGCATGAGCCCGACGTCGCAGAAATCCGAGACGATCGTGAGCGGCCTTCCGGTAGCGGGCGATCACCCAATGCATCCCTTCGTGATCAGTCAGTCAGGCGACATGTTCGTGGATCTGGGCACCGCAACCAATTCGTGCCAGATCAAGAATCGGACGCTGACTTCTCCCGGGAAGAAGCCGTGCGCGGAGTTGACCACGCGAGGCGGCATTTGGAAATTCGACGCTAACAGGACGAACCAGCGGTTCGCTGCGCCAGCGCGCTACGCGACAGGAATTCGCAACGCGGTTGGAATTGCGTTCGATCCCAGTGGTCAGCTGTATTCGACGCAGCACGGGCGCGATCAGCTTGCCGACAATTGGCCGAAATCGTTCACCTCGGAACAGGGCCAGAACCTCCCGGCAGAGGAGCTTCTCAAGGTCGACCGCGGCGGGGATTACGGCTGGCCGTATTGCTACTACGACGGATCCCAGCAGAAGCTCGTACTGGCGCCCGAGTACGGAGGCGATGGAAAGACCGTCGGGGAATGCGCGACGAAAAAGGCTCCGGAAGCCTACTTTCCCGCCCACTGGGCGCCGGACGGACTCGTGTTCTACAACGGAGCTTCGTTTCCCGCTCAATACAAAGGCGGCGCCTTCATCGCGTTTCACGGATCGTGGAATCGCGCCCCGGGACCACAGCAGGGTTACAACGTCGTCTTCGTACCATTCGTCTCGGGCAAGCCCGTGAATCCATCGCAATACAATGTGTTCGCCAACGGATTCGCCGGTGGACCGCTCGGTCCCGACGCCAACGACAAAGCCGCGCACCGGCCAGCGGGAGTGGCCGTTGGCCCGGACGGCGCGCTGTACATATCGGATGACACGGGAGGACGGATCTGGAGGGTGATTTACCGGGGAAGCGGCAAGTAGCCGGGGCTGGCCCAGAAAACCGAGGGAAAATCGAGTAACCGACGCCCCGTCCTGTCGTCTAAATAGCGAGTGCAGCGGCAGCCTTTTTGGGCTGCCGCTGCGCGCATCCAACCGACAAGGACAACCAAATGTGTAACTCATCGCTGCGCTCCGGGATCCGCGCGCTTTTATGCGTCGTCACGGTCGTATCGTTCTCCGCCGCCTGCGGTGGAGGTCATCACCTCGCCGAGTATCCGTTCGCGAGCCGCACGCTGGCGGTGGTGTACGTTGCCCCACCTGCTCCCGAGCTGTTGACCGGCTATTACGACCTTACCAGCTCACAGAACCCTCTCGAAGCAGTAGTCAGGGCCGGCGCGGACGTCGCGCGTGAGCGCGAGGGACGCCGCGCTAGCGCGCGACTCGATAGCGCGACGGCGCGCGTCGACATCCCCGGCGGACTGGCGCAGCGCACTCTCGAACGTGCGAGCAGATACCTCGGCACCCGACCGATCAAGGACGAGAATCAGGCGGACTATCTGATGGAAGTCCGGATGGAGAGATTCGGCATCAACGCCAAAGCAGACGAAGCCGCGTATCTCTTCACATTCGCGGAAGCGGTGCTGATCGATCGGCGCACGGGCCGCGAGATCTGGAGCGCCAACATTCATGGGCGCGACCGTCTCACGCCATACGTCCAAAGCGACAGTCACATCCCCGGATCCGTCATCACTGCCGGGACCCTTGGCTCGGTCAGCGTAGCGGATTTTCAAGGGGCGCTCAACCAGCTGATCGACTACTCGTCGACGCTGATCACCAACGAGCTGCGCTCCGATCTGAGGGACGTCCGCAACAAATAGCCGGCAAAGAAGAACAGGGGCGCATCGTCCGCCGCGACTGGCGCGGCGGCGGCGGACTAGAGGCGCGCGGCTGACTCCGCGGGTGGCTTGAGCGGAGGCAGTGCGGCCTCGATCTGTCCGCGCTGCGGCTCCAGCCATGGGGGAAGGACAAGACGCTCCCCCAGTGTGGCGGAGTCCTCGTCCGCCGTGAAGCCCGGTCCATCCGTCGCGAGCTCGAACAACACTCCGCCGGGCTCGAGAAAGTACACCGACTTGAACCAGAATCGATCGATGACTTCAGTCGGCCGGCGACGGGCGCGCTCGATTCGCGCGCGCACCGCCAGTTCGGTCCCATCGTCGGGCACGCGCCACGCCACATGGTGCACGCCTCCCGTTCCCCACCGTCCCCGCTCCGCCTCTGGAATCTCGCGAATCTCGAGGTAGCGGCCGGATCCTCCGCCCTCGAGTCCAAACGCAGTCCACTCGCCTTCGCTGTCCAAATCGACGAAGCCCAGTGTGCCGGTTAGAAACGCTGCGCACGTTGCGAGATCCTGCTGCCACAGCCGGACCGAGTGCAGGCCCCGAATCTGGTGACGAGCTGGAACCGGACTCGCGGGCCACGCCGCGAACTGTCTTTCATCACCCGTTTCGTGGAGCGTGACCGGCAATCCGTGCGGATCGGTGAACGGGAGCGCAGCTGTCTGGCGGCGTGTCTCTACTTCGCCGACGGGAATGCCATGCTCGGTCAAGCGGTCAGCCCAATAGTCGAGACTGCCGAGTGGAACGGCGAGCGAGACTTCCATAGCGAGCCCGATTCCCGGTTTCGCCGGTGACATCTCCGGCCACGGGAAAAAAGTTATGTCAGTGCCCGGGTGGCCTTCGCCATCGGCGTAGAAGAGGTGATAGGTGCCGGGCGAATCCTGGTTGACGCTCTTCTTCACGAGGCGCATGCCCAGCACGCCGGAGTAGAAGTCGACGTTCTCCTGCGCGTCGCCCGCGATGCAAGTGATGTGGTGAAGTCCCGTTATGTCGGCCATGTTAAACGGCTAATCTAACGTGTGTGCCTACTACGTACTCTTACGTAATGCGCGGCACGGAGCAATGACGCATACTCAGGTTCACCGAGATCGGAGGCCCCAGTGACTGCGTCAATCTGGCTCTCGAATTACGACGAAGATGTTCCGGCAACGCTCGAGCCGTATCCTGACCGAAGTCTGACCGACTATCTGCGGGACTCCGCGACGCGTTGGCCCGACCGGCCCGCGCTGCTATTCAAGGGATCGACGGTGAGCTACCGCCAGCTCGACGATCAAAGCAATGCGCTGGCCGCCGCGATGGTCGCCATGGGCATAAAACGTGGCGATCGTGTCGCGCTCTGCCTCCCGAATTGTCCGCAGTTCCTGCTCGCGGAGTTCGCGGCGTGGAAGGTTGGCGCTATCGCCTGCCCGTTCAATCCGACCTACAGCGATCGCGAGATGGAAGAAGCACTGCGCGCGACCGGAGCGGAAACCCTGGTGGTGCTAAACCGCTTCTATGACAAGGTGAAGGGAATCCAGTCGCGTACCTCGCTCAAACGGATCATCGCGACGAACATCAAGGAGTATCTGCCACTAAAGCTCCGACTGGCCTACACGCTGATGAAAGAGAAGGACGATGGCGATCGGATCGAAATTCGCGAAGAGGACGTTCGTCTCGGCCAATTGCTGAAGCGCTTTCGGGGCGCGCCGCCGCCGACCGTCGCGTCCAGCGTCTATGATCCCGCCGTGATACTGATGAGTGGTGGCACGACGGGCACTCCCAAGGGGGTGGTCGGATCGCACCGGGGGATGGTGATTGCCGGATTCCAGCTCCGTGCGTGGCTGCGCTCCGCGATGGAGGAGTGGACGGACACGATCATGCTGCCTCTTCCGCTCTTTCACACCTACGCGAATACCGGCGTGCAGAGCCTCGCGTTCATAAACCACAACCCGATCGCCCTCATACCCAACCCGCGCGAGCTGCGCGACGTGCTTAAGGAAATAATGGATGTGCGGCCGGCGTTCATCTGTACGGTGCCGACACTTCTGAACGGGATCATGAATCACCCGCTGGCGCGCGCAGGCAGGGTCGATTTCAGCTCCATCAAGCTCTGCTTCTCGGGCGCTGCCGCGCTCATGGACGAGACGAAAAAGCGATTTGAGGCGCTGACAGGCGGCGTCATCGTGGAAGGCTATTCGCTCACCGAAGCGCAGATGGCGGTGATGGCAAATCCGGTGCGCGGTGAGAAGAAGAGCGGCTCGGTTGGAATGCCGCTGCCTGATGTGCACGTGCGAATCGTCGATTCCGACGACGGTGTAACACCGATACCCACACGAGAGGTTGGGGAAATCGTCATCAGGGCGCCGCAGCTGATGCAGGGCTATTGGGAGAGGCCGGATGAGACGAGCGCCATGATGCGCGTCGACGATCTCGGTGAGCGCGTGCTCTATACCGGAGACCTGGGTTACCTGGACGAGGACGGCTACCTGTTCATCGTCGACCGGAAAAAAGATCTCATAAAGACGTGCGGCTTTCAGGTCTGGCCCCGCGAGATCGAGGAAGTGATCTCGTCGCATCCCGCTGTTGCCGAAGTGGGAGTGGCCGGACTTCCGGATCAGATGCGGGGCGAAACGGTGAAGGCCTGGATCGTCCTGCGTCCGGGAGAATCGTTGAGCGGCGCGGAAATGAAATTGTTTTGCCGAGATCGATTGGCGCCATACAAGGTCCCCGCGAAATACGAGTTCGTCACCGAGCTGCCGAAGACGCAGATCGGCAAAGTGCTGCGCCGTGTTCTGCGGCAGCAGGAGGCGGACAAGGGTGCGCAGCTGGAGCCAACTACGGCTTGAGCGCCCTCGTTGCCAGCTCGTCCTCGAGTCGCGCCGAGAAATCCGCGACGGTGATGATCTCCTGCTTCTTCCCCGCCCCGCGCACGCGCAGCGCGATCGAATCTGCTTCGGCTTCGCGCTTTCCCACCACGGCCATGTACGGGATCTTGGCCATCTCTCCCTCGCGGATGCGGTAGTTGAGCGTGTCGGATCGATCGTCCAGATGCACGCGTACCCCGCGCGCCTTCAACCGCTCGACCACCGATTGAGCGAATCCCTTTATCTCGTCGGCGATCGGTATCACGCGCACCTGTTCCGGCGCGAGCCAGAGCGGAAACGCGCCCGCGAAATGCTCGATCAAGCCGCCGACAAACCGCTCCATCGATCCGACAAGCACTCTATGGAGCATGGTCGGGCGATGCGCCGCGTTGTCGGCGCCGGTGTACTCCAGCCCGAATCTCTCGGGAAGGTTGAAGTCCAGCTGCACCGTGGGTCCCTGCCATTTGCGGCCGATAGCGTCGATCAGCTTGAAGTCGAGCTTCGGACCGTAGAACGCGCCGCCGCCCGCGTCGATCGTGTACTCCTGACCGCGCGACTTTAGAACCTCGGCGAGCGTCCGCTCGGCGGCAACCCAGCGCTCCGGCTCTCCCAACGCCTTATCCGGACGAGTCGCGAGCTCGATGGTGTACGGATAGCCGAACGTCTTGAGCATCTCGTCGCAGAGATCGAGCAGCCTGGCAATCTCGGTCGGCACCTGTTCAGGGGTGCAGAAGATGTGCGCGTCGTCCTGCGTGAAGCCGCGGACACGCATCATCCCGTGCAGCACACCGCTCCGCTCATATCGATACACAGCGCCGAACTCAGCGTACCTGATCGGCAGATCACGGTACGATCTCGGGTGCGACTGATAGATGCAGATGTGGCCTGGGCAGTTCATCGGCTTTGGCCGATACGATGCGCCCTCCACGTCCATCGCGCCGAACATGTTCTCCTTGAAGTTCTCGAGGTGACCGGAGATCTGAAAAAGCTTCTCGCTCACGATGTGCGGCGTGTAGACAAGTTCATAGCCGTGACGGAGAATCAGCGCCTTCTCGTAATCCTCGATCGCGTTTCGAATGATCGCGCCCTTCGGGTGCCAGAGAATCAGTCCCGGTCCGACGCGCGGATCCGTGGAATACAGATCGAGCTGGTGTGCAAGAGTCCGGTGGTCGCGACGCTTGGCTTCCTCGAGCTGGTGGAGGTGCGCTTCGAGATCTTCCTTTTTCCAGAAAGCCGTCGCGTAGATGCGCTGGAGCATCT
>DASXYR010000145.1:0-4910 GCA_036502385.1 Gemmatimonadaceae bacterium | reverse complement strand
AAACCACCAGTGCGCGTGGATGACCTGCGGCTCGAAAAGCCGCCGCGCACGGACGGCGTGGAGAAAGTCGGCGCCGAGAAAGCCCACCAGCGCAAATTTCGCCGTCCACGATGAAGCGACGTCATTCGCCATGTTGCCGGTGTAGGCCAGCCTCTCGAATCTTCGCGGAGCGTAGCGGAAGCGATCGACGTGAATGCCCTCGATCGTATCAGAGGACGGTATGCCGGGTGCCGCCGGAGCAACCACGTTCACTTTCACGCCCTCTTCGCGCAGCGCGACCGCCAGGCGCAGGATGAACGAGCCGGCGGCATCTCCTTCTCTTCTTGGGAATGAGTGCGTGAGAAACAGTACGTTCATTCGATTCAGAGAGAGGTGGGCGTGTCGCGATCCCGCGTGAGATCCTCGATCCGCGCGGCCAGCTTGCTCAATTCCGCGCGCTGCGCCGCGATCAACTCGCCCATCAATCCAGTGGCGAAGAAGACGCTTCCGACCGTGACGCAGGTCTCGACGAGATTGATGAGCGGTCTGAAGCCAACACCGCCGATCACCCGCCAGAGGATCGCAACGATTCCGACTACCACACCGATGAGAAACAACGCCGCGCCGAGTACACCGAAGAGGAGGAGTGGCTTGCGCGCGAAGCGGAGCTCGAACCACACCGCCAGCATATCGAGCGCGCCAATCGGGATGCGACCGATGCCGAACTTGGACTGGCCAGCGTTGCGCGGATACAGCGGAACCGGAATCTCCGAAACCGAGAAACCGTCAGCGGCTGCCATCACCACCATGTAGCGATGCCAGTCGGGCCGATTTGGCAGCGCGTCCATCACCTCGCGCCGATAGGCCTTCACCGAATTGAGATCGCGCACGGTGAGCTTGAAGAGCGAGCGGCTCATGCGATTGTAGATGCCGGAGACGAACGCCTTTTCGTACTTCCCTTCCTTGTATCCCGTGACGATGTCGGATTGGCCGGCGAGAATTGGCGCGACGAGTCGCGGAATATCCTCGGGCTTGTACTGCAGGTCAGCGGGATAGAAAACGAGGACGCCGCCGCGGGAGTTCAGGTATCCCGTTCGGAGCGCGTCGGCGATTCCCCTTCTCACGCCGTGTCTGACCGCCGTAAGGAACGGGTACTCGGCGGCGAGGCGCTGCAGGACAGCCCATGAATCGTCGACGGAGCCATCGTCGATGACGACCACCTCGTAGCGCTCGGGCAGTCCGGCGAAGACAGCCTTAGCCTGCTCCATGAAGAGCGGCAGGTTCTCCGCCTCGTCCTTTGCGGGGACGAGGATGCTTACGTCTGGTCGTGACTTGAATCGTTGCGCGCCTTCGGTCTGTGGGACCGATGTCATACGCGCTTGCGCATCCGGGCGGAGAGTACGCCGAGCTGATCGCGGTATTTGGCGACCGTTCGGCGCGCAATCTGGACTCCACTTTCGCGGAGGATGTTGACGATCGCCTGGTCCGTAAGCGGGTGCTTCGGATCCTCCTCCTGCACCAGTTTCTGGAGCTGTGCCTTGATGCCGCGCGCCGACACGTCCTCGCCATCAGACGTCGCGAGGCCCGACGAGAAGAAGAACTTTAGCGGGAGCACGCCGCGCGGCGTCTGCACGAACTTCTCGTTGGTAACGCGGCTGACGGTCGACTCGTGCATGTTGATCACCTCCGCGACCTCGCGAAGAGTGAGCGGCTTGAGGTACTGGATTCCCTTCTCGAAGAACTCCCGCTGACGCTCGACGATGTAGTTCATGACCTTGAGCATCGTCTGGCGGCGCTGCTCGATCGCCTGGATCATCCAGTTGGCGGAGTTGAGCTTGTTGGAGATGAACTCCTTGTTCTCGCCGTCGAACTTCTTCTTGTCGCGGGCGATCTCCTGGTAAGCTCGGCTCAGTTTGAGGCGCGGGAGGTTCGCGTCGTTCAGGAAGACGTGATAGCGGTCGTCGATCTTCTCGACGATCAGATCCGGAATGATGTAGTTGTCGTCGCGCGATCCGTACTGGAGGCCAGGCTTCGGATCGAGCTTGGCGATCTCGTCGGCGGCCTTCTGGACGTCGCCGGCGCTGATGCCGAACCGCTTGGAGATCTCGCTCCACCTGTGGTTGATCAGCTCCTCGAAGCAATCGCGCACGAGGCGGTATGGGACCGACTGCTCGAGCCCAGCTTCCTTGAGCTGGAGCAACAGACATTCGCGGAGGTCCTGGGCGCCAACCCCCGGAGGATCCAGGCTTTGGACAGTGGCCAGCATTTTCTGGCCCTCCTCCTCCGTATACAGCGGAAGATCTTCGGTATCGCGGCCCGCATCCTCCGCTGCGCGCGTCACCACTTCGTTCAGCGCGTGTACTATATCTTCAATCCCACAAGCGAGATAGCCGTCATCGTTAATGTTTCCTATGAACTCATCGGCGAGCAGTGTTTCGCGCGGGGTGAGCTCGAGAAGGCTGACCTGATCACGCAGATGATCGCTCAGGTCTCGGGTCGCCACGGTGACCGGCTCGAAGTATTCCTTCTCTTCGTGCTCCTCGCGGCGACCTCCGGCGGTGTCGAATCCGTCGAGAAGGATCTCTTCCCAGTCAATCTCACCTGCCCGGTCGTCCTCCGTTTCCGCCTGCGCCGGCTCTTCTGCCTCGCCTTCCTGATCTTCCTCTTCTTCCTCGGCCTCGACCAGATCGAGGAAGGGATTGTTGAGCAGCTCCTGCTTCAGGTGCTGCTGGAGGTCGAGGAGCGGCATGTAGAGCAGATCCATCGCCTGATAGAGGCGTGGATTGATCTTGAGCTCCTGGCGGAGCTGGGTGGATTGGTTGAGTCCGGGCTTCAAGACGCCGCTACCTCGCCGGGGTCGCGCGAAAAACGTTCGCGCAGGCGGGCGGTGAGGGTCGGGCCCAGATATATGTCGGCAACTGTATCATCGAATACGAGATCCCGTACGGTTCCAGAGACTTTGACCTGCCCATCGAACATAATGTATGCACGATCGACAATGTCGAGCGTTTGCTCGACGTTGTGGTCGCTTATCAGGACTCCGATGCCCCGATGCCGGAGCCCCGCGACGATCGTTTGTATGTCGTGCACGGCGATTGGATCAACGCCCGCAAACGGCTCGTCCAGCATCATGAACTTTGGGTCCGTTACCAGCGCACGCGTAATCTCGAGGCGGCGGCGCTCGCCGCCGGAGAGAGCGTACGCCTTGCTCTTGCGCAAGCGCTTGATACTCAGCTCGTCGAGGAGCTTCTCGAGCCGTTCGGAGCGCTGCGCCGCGGTGAGCGGCAAAGTCTCCAGAATGGCCATGATGTTGTCCTCGACCGAAAGCTTTCTGAAGATCGAAGGCTCCTGCGAAAGATAGCCGATTCCCCGGCGAGCACGCTCGTACATGGGAAGCTTCGTGATGTCATCGCCATCGAAGAGAATTCGCCCCGAGAGTGGCTGAATGAGACCGACTATCATGTAGAAGGTGGTAGTCTTTCCAGCGCCGTTGGGCCCAAGCAGGCCGACAATCTCTCCCTGCTCGAGACGAAGAGCGACATCGTTCACCACTTTGCGCCCACGGTAGATCTTGGTGAGGCTTTGTGCCTCCAGAACGCTTCCGCCAACCGCACGCGGCTTGGGTGGCGTCGCGAGCACCAGCCGGGAATGTTCGCCGGTCTCCCGCATCACCTCGGCAAATTCGGTCCGGTTCGGAGCTATGTCCTTCCAAAGCGCGGGCGCAACAATCACGGTGGCCGAGTCACTCTCCATATCCCCATTGAGGGGAAGAAGTACCCCACTTTCGACGAGACGCGGCAGGATGGACATCGCCAGGTAGCTGCGCACCTCGTCCTGACCCAGGCGTCCGGCTTCGCGGTCGGCGTCGTGACCCATGGCGCGAAGCGCCCGGAGGTAGTCTTCGCGATAATGGGCGGCTACGTCACGAATTCTCGCCGACCCGTTGTCGTCGGCAGCCTTTAGGATTGCGTGGAGCGCCAACCCATCGAGACGATCGTTGGGCGACGATCCGCTCAAGAGGGCGCGAACACTTTCAGGGAGGTTGCCTGGGGTCATCTCTTAGACCCGGCCGGCTTGGATGGCGTCTTTACTGGCGTCTTGACGGGCGTTGGTGCCCTGGCCGGAACCGTCCCGGCAGGCTTGTCCGTTGTGACGGTCGTTCCGGTCGCCGCCTCGGTTGCGGGCTCGATCATCACGCCGTCGGCCTGATCGGTCACGGTCACCGTCGCGACTTTCCGATCCTCGAAGCCAATGTCGATGATTCTACCGACAACATAGTTGACGCTGGGCTCGGACTTCGGACCCTTCGAATTCTTCATCTGATAGAATGACCTGGCGTTGCCGAGGGCGAGAATCTGACGCACCTGAGGACGGCTCGACGTGTCACTCGCCGGGACAGAATCGAATCGTGCGATGATGGAGTCGCCGCTCATCCAGTCCCTTTGCTTGGACACGATACCCGAATCGGGGTTGCTTTCGGCGTACGCCTTACGCAATGCCCGGACCTCTTTTACGCGCTGACCAGGCATTATGGCATCGATCGAGTCCGCAATGATCTCGCGCTCGGGAGAAACTGCGTGCGCACGACTCGGTCCCCAGGCGATCGCCTCCTGCAGCTGATTGTTGGCGACGCGCAGATCGATCGAGTCGGAGGCGAGCTCCAGATCCTGGCTCACCGCGTGTCCCTTCGGCGTCGCTACCACCCGCTCGACCTGCTTGTTTCGCGAGTAAACGTCGATCACGCCTCCGGTGAGCGTAAACGTATGAGCGCCGATTCCCTTGACCGATGGCGTGAGCATCAGTCGAGCGAAGTCCTTGCCGCTGTCCAGAAAAGCGGAATCACCCGTCGCGAGCAGGTCGGGACGGGTGATTTGGACCATGCGTGACGCGTAGACGAGGCTATCGCCGTCTGTCACAATAGTATTCGCGAC
>DASXYR010000144.1:0-1869 GCA_036502385.1 Gemmatimonadaceae bacterium | reverse complement strand
CAAAAGGCCGTTGCGTAGATCCTCTGGAGCATCTGCCGACGCTCGTCGCCCCGCCAGTACGCTCCCGCCGTATGCAGGAGCTTGAAGTTCTTGAGGTATCCGGTGTCAGGGACGTGCGGTCCGCGACAGAGGTCGATGAATGGACCGTCGGTATAAGTAGAGATGATCTCGCTGTCGGAGAACTCGCCCAGGCGCTCGAGCTTGAGCGGATCGTCAGCGAATCTCTTCCGAGCCTCGGGCTGTGAAACTTCCTCTCGGACAAATGGAAATTTTTCAGCCGTGACCTTCTTCATCTCCGACTCGAACTTCTCGAGGTCTTCCGGAGTGAACGGCTCCTTCACCTCGAAGTCGTAGTAGAAACCGTCTTCGATGGCCGGTCCGAATCCGATCTTCGCATCGGGACGGAGGCGGCGGACGGCTGTGGCGAGGATGTGCGCGCCGGAGTGACGGAGAACGGCGAGGGACTCGGGGTCTTTCTCGGTGAGAACGCGGAACGCCCCGCCCTTGCGCAGCGGAGTGTTGAGGTCCACGACCTCACCGTCAATTTCAACTGCGATTGCGTCCCGAAGCAGCCTCGGCCCGATCGATGCGACTATGTCGCGCGGCAGAGCGCCTTCGGGTGCTTCACGGGTGGCGCCGTCGGGGAGCCTCAGCGTCAACATTTTTGGTATAATTTCGAGTACTGCGGATGGCCTTTATTTTGCTCCCCGTTAAGGTATCGTTTGAAGAAACCCTTCGCTACAGGCACCCTATGTCTCCCTTCCGTTACCGTAACGAGCCACCGTACATCTACGACGAAGAAGACGACGAATCTTCTTCCCGGAGCGCACTCTACATCGCCATTGGGGCCGCAGCCGGCTTCGCGGCGGGCGTGCTCATGGCCGAACGATTCGGAGGGTTTAAGGGCCTGACTGACAGGATCAAGGATACCTTCGGCGGCGGCACGGGCGAGGAAGAGGAGGAGTTCGACTACGAGGGCCTCGACGACGACGAATTCGACCCCGACTTCGACGACGATGCCGAAACTCCGAAGTCGTCGCTCGACGGCGCCGAGGAGCTCGAAGAACGTGTCCTTGAAGCGTTCAGAAACGATCCGATTCTGAGCGAACGCGCCGTCGACATCGGCTCTGTCGAAGATGGAATCATCGAGCTCACCGGCATCGTCAACTCCGACGACGAGGCACACCAGGCTGTCGTCGTCGCGCGCGGAGTGCCGGGCGTGGACACGGTGGTGAACAGACTCGTCATCCGGACCGATGAAGAGCTGTTCGACACGGCGGCTCACCACTACGAGGACGGCGATCCCCCGTTCACCGAGCGTCACTGGGACGGCCAGCAGGTGGGCACCGGTCGGCGCAGACAGGGTAACTCCACCGAGATCGATCGCCACGCCGATCCGCGCAACGTTCTGGAGGACCGCTCACTCAGCGAGGATCGCGCGTTCCTGGCCGCGGCTGAGGAGATTCCGGACACCGCCGAGCGGCGCACGAAAACGAAGAAGTCCGGTCGTGGCGGACGAACCGACGGCTCGCCGCTTGCGCCGAGCGGAGTACCAAAGGCGGATCACGTCGCTGATCCCGCCGAAGCGATCAAGCAGCGGCCAATCGCGTAGCGACAGCCAGCCGTGCTGGGGTAGTTGAGCCCGCACGGCCGGCGTTCGCGCTGGTCGGGCGGGCTCGGCCCCAGCACCACTGGCTGCATCGCGACGTTCTGGGCGGGTATTAACTGCAAAGCACGCGATCCGTGATCTCAGAAGCACAGATCTCAGATCTGAGACAACTGCGCTTTCGACCTATTCACGTGGCGCAAGTCCGCGACGTTGTGGTTTGTGCCTTGAATTTCGCAAAGTCGGTCTTGGCGTTGTTGTCT
>DASXYR010000143.1:0-3313 GCA_036502385.1 Gemmatimonadaceae bacterium | reverse complement strand
GAAGCGCTGTGCGACGTCGAGCAGTCGGCGGACTGGTCTCTCGTTCTCCACATCGACGCCAACAGATCTGTCCGGCGCGAAGGCAAACAACCCCAGGTCGGCAGAGTGCGAGACATTGAAATTGATGTCGTGATTCGCAAGGGATGGCTTTCCAGCGTCGCTGTACTGGAATCTCAGCTTCTGCGGCGGGATTCCAGTGAAGCCCGAGAGGAGATCTCGCAGAATTCCCCGCGCCACAATGAATTTTCGCGCAACCGATGCCGGAAGGTCCTCGGCGCGACGATGCTCTTCGGGCGAGAGCGTGCGCAACAGGTCCTGATAGCGCGCGTCCGCCACATCCAGCCCGGCAACCCACACCTGCACTTCCTCCGTCATCAGCTCAAGAGATGTCAATTATCTCGACCTTGGTGTTGCCCATTTCGAGCGTTAGCTTCGCAACGCTCGGCTTGAGATTGAACCGCTTCGGGCCAGCCGCTCCCGGATTCACGAACAGCCTGCCATCGAGCTCCGTCACCAGCTGGCGGTGCGTGTGGCCGTAAACAACGACATCCGCATCGTAGAGCGCCGCCAGAGCTGCCGGCGTCGGACTCCCCACCTCGTGGCCGTGACTCACGTGCACCCGCGTTCCCCCGATTTCAACGAGAATCTCCCTGGCGAGCTCGGGATCGCCGGGTGGATCGGTATTGCCGAACACCGCCTTAACCGGCGCGATCAGGCGCAGCTCCGTCAGAATCTCCTGGCCGCCCACATCTCCCGCATGGAGAATCAGCTCCACACCACTCAAAGCCTCATACACCCGTGGTCTCAGAAGCCCATGGGTATCGGAAATCAGTCCCAGTACGCGCGCGCCGGAGTGTGCCATGACCCTTCCTATATATTAGGAGCGACATGCGATGGCTACGATTGGCACTGAGACTCACGACTCGCGTGATCCGCCGTCCGCGACTGGCGATCGATCTGATTCGGGTGTCCTGGCGCTTCCGATCCAATGACTGGTATCGACGGTTTCCGTTTCTTCCGCTGCCAGACCCTACGTACCTTAGGTGGCGGATGTACACCGCGTACGGTGATTACGATGCGGTACCACCCGCGCGCGACGTCGAGCGATACGCGCGCTGGTCCAGCGAAAGCCGATGACATCCGCAGTCGCTGAGTCGGTCGCACTCGAGGATCTGATCAAAGGCCAGGCTTATGGCCTCGGCTTCGATCTGGTGGGTATCACGGCTCTCGGGCCGATGGAGACTTCCGGGGCGTTTGACGCCTGGGTGGCCAAGGGCTACGCCGGCGAGATGGAATACCTCCCGCGAGGCGCGGAAAAACGCCGTGATTCCCGAGTGCCCTTCCCTGGAGCGAGGAGTGCCATCGTTGTCGGCCTCGAGTACGGTGGACGCGAGCCGAGCGGTCCGGTCGCCCGCTACGCGCGCGGTGACGACTACCACGAGATCATGACCGATCGGTTGAAGGACCTCCATCGATGGCTTCAGGTCGAGATTGGATGTGCTATTGCCGGAAAGGCGTACGTCGACACCGGCCCGATTCTGGAGCGCGAGCTCGCTCGCCGCGCGGGGCTCGGCTGGTTCGGGAAGAACACGAATCTCCTCAATCCGCGGCTCGGCTCCTTCTTCTTCATTGGCTCGTTGCTCGTGGACCTCGATCTCGCGCCAGATGCCCCGTTCCAGACGGATCGTTGCGGGAGCTGTACGCGCTGCCTGGACGCCTGCCCTACCAACGCTTTCGTGGAAGCGCGGGTTCTGGATGCAACGAAGTGCATCTCATATCTCACGATCGAGCTGAAGGGCGATATCCCGGAACAGCAGCGCCAGGGTGTAGGCTCGAACATTTACGGCTGTGACATCTGCCAGGACGTATGTCCCTATAACGTCAAGTTTGCCCGAGAGCTGCGCGAACCGGCGTTCGCGGCGCGCGAAGCCATTCGCGGCAAGGACGCGGCGACGCTCGCGCGTGAGCTGGTGGCGATTGGGGACGAAGACTTCCGCACTTCATTCAGGAGCTCGCCGATGAAGCGCGCAAAACGCCACGGTCTCGCGCGGAATGCGGCGGTAGTTCTGGAGAACCTGGCAATCGCAGGCGGAGAATTGGCTAACTCACGCTCCTGAAGGCGGCAACCCGTGCCCGCCGTCCAGGCCCGTCCGCGTTTTTCCAGCATTCATGGCCATCCACGTCGCCGCATCCCAAGCGTTGTGGATGCCGACATACAGGAGCAAGAGCGCGCTGGCGCCGACCACATACAGCATCACGCCTGGACGATGCCAGAAGACCACGATCGAAATGGTGATGGCCGCATAGGAGACAATCGGGAGGATGCAGTGCCAGATCCAGTCCTCCATCACCGGCGCGTATGACTTCTGGCGACGCATGCGGGCGACGACAATGATCGTGTAGACGAGTCCCGCCACGCCGGGAATAAACAGGCAAATGGAGAGACTCGTCATGGTGTGCCGGGGCGTACTCACGATCGCCGCAACCAGAAGGACAAAGCAGAAATGCAGAACGGTCGGCGAGCCGAACGCATCCATCGCGCTGCCGCCATCTTCCTGGCCCGAGCGCATCTCGGCGGTCAGCGTGATCACTACGAACATCAGACCCGTCAGCGCGGCCGCTGAGGAGCCGACGATCACGTAGAAGTTTTCCCAGCCATCGATCGTTGTCATCGTTTCGATAGAGAAGGGGGTTCCGGATTCTAACTCGCCCGCCTCACATCGGGAATGAGATCGCGAACGGCATCGCGCAGGTAGTCCGAGATTTTCTCGCCTTGCGACGGATCCCACTCCCGGGCCAGCTCCGAGAGATGCGCGCGACGCGCCTCGACGAGGCGATCGAGAACCTTGCACCCCGCGGGGGTGAGCTTCTCGTGATGAGGATCACCGGGATCCGAATCGGATACAAGATCCCGCGCGCGTAGCTCGTCAACCGAGGCACGTATGCGCTCAAGTGGGATCGCGCGCTTATTTGACAGCTCGTACGGATCGTACTCGGGGTTGCGCTCGATCTGAACGAGCAGCCACGCCGCGAGCGGGGATAAGGTCTCGCCGGCGCGCTCCACGATTCGAATGATGTGCGAGCGCTGCACGTCCCGGTCGGCGAGCGACGAAAGTGCCGCGGAGATCTGCGCCGCAACGGCCTCCTCGTCGGCCGGACGGGCAAAGGCGCCGGCGGATTCGCTTCCCGCGTCCCGCGCGGAGGCGGCAACCGTTGCGCGAAGGGGACGCTCGGGCATCAACCAACAGAAGAGAAACCCAACACCACACACGAGGGTGGCGACAAAGAAGACCGTTCCGAGCGAGACGGTGAA
>DASXYR010000142.1:0-3055 GCA_036502385.1 Gemmatimonadaceae bacterium | reverse complement strand
CGTGCATGCTGAGGTAATCGACACCCGAGACGTAGATGTCGACTTTGCCATCGCCATTGACATCGGCCATCGTGACGCCCGTCTTCCACCCATTCGCATCGGCGACGCCACCTTTCTCGGTGATATCCTCGAACTGATAGTTGCCCTTGTTGCGATAGAGCTTGTTGGGACCGAGGTTGGATGTGAAGTAGAGATCGGGCAGGCCGTCGCCGTCGACATCACCTACCGCGACGCCGCCACCGTCGTAGTAATAGAGGTAGTTGAGGATGTTGAAGTCAGCCTTCTCCGGGAGCGTGTTGGCGAAGCCCACGCCCGTTTCCGCGGGCGTGAGCAGCTCGAACAATGGCGGCGGAGCGTTGGCAGCGCGTTCGCATGCGAGGAGGGCGGCGCCGCAAATGAACGCCGCCCCCTGAATAGCCCGGTACAGTTTCCCCACTCGCCTCCCGCTTCCCGCTTCCCGCCTCCCGCTATTTCGCCGGCGTAAACCGCACCGCCTGGCCTCCCCCTGGAGCGAGGACCACATTCAGGTTCGTCTTTGAATCGACGTTCCGCTTCGAGATCGCCACTGGCAACGGATTGCTCGACCAGTCCGCGCCCGGTCCATCCGCGTAGATCTCGGCTACGTATTTCCGTCCGGGCGTGAGGAAGTTCAGGGGCACCGAGAATGTTCGGGCTTCCTCGTCGGTGATCGCGCCGAGGAACCAGTCGTCGTTGCCCTTCGCCTTGCGCGCGACGATCACGTAGTCGCCGATCTTCCCATCGATCGTCTTGCTCGTCTCCCAATCCACTGCGACGTCGCGGATGAACTGGAACGCGGGCTGATTGACGTAGTTCTCGGGGATATCCGCCGCCATCTGGAGCGGCGAGTAGATCACGACGTAAAGCGCCAGCTGTTTCGCAAGCGTCGTCCTTGGGCGGGATTCATCCGGGCGTCGATCGCGACCAGTGCCTCGGTTGATGAGAAGGTCGAAGATACCCGGCGTGAAATCCATTGGGCCAGCGAGGAGTCGCGTGAAGTAGAGATTTGTCTCGTGCTCGGGTGGGTTGCCGCCCTCCCCGCCCCACGCGTTGTACTCCTGCCCGCGCGCGCCTTCCCTGCTCATCATGTTCGGATACGTGCGGCGCTCGCCGGTGTCGTGGATCGGCTCGTGGATGTCCATCATGATGTGATACTTGGCGGCAGTCACGACCGACTTCCGGTAGTGCCGCACCATGAACTGCGAGTAGTGGGAATTTCCTTCCGGCGTTGTGTCCGTCACATAGCCCGATTTGATCGCGTCGAGCCCGAGAGAATGGTAGAGCGCGTAAGCGGCCTCCATCTGGCGCTCGTAGTTGACAATGCCGCCTGACGTCTCGTTGTGGACGATGATCTTCACGCCCTTGGACTCCGCGTACTTAGCGAGGCCGGGTAGATCGTAATCAGGATACGCCTGCGTAAACGAGAACGCGTTCGCGTTCTTGATCCAGTCGCCGTCCCAACCGGTGTTCCAGCCTTCGACGAGTACGCCGCCAAATCCGTTGGCGGCGGCGAAGTCGATGTAGCGCTTCGTATTCTCGGTCGTGGCGCCGTGCTTGGGGCCCGAGCTCCACGTCATCGTGTTGATGTGCATCCCCCACCAGATACCGATGTATTTCATCGGCTTCACCCAGCTCACGTCGCCGAGAACGTTCGGTGGATTGAGATTGAGGCCGAGCACGGAGGGCGAAAGGTCCGCGGCGCGGTCGGCGAGCTGGATAGTGCGCCACGGCGTCACGAATGGCGTGTGACCGCGCACCTTGTCGCCGTTCTGCCACGCTGCGAGCGCGACTTTCACCAGACGGCTGTCCATGCCGGGACCAGCCAGAAACATCCGGGCGTAGTCGGTGAGATTCGCCTCGTGAATCACCATGAATGTCTTGCCGTCGCGCGTCTCGAGCGTGAACGGCGTCTGAATGCTGTCGGTGACGCTAACCGGAGACGACGAGTAGAGAAACTCTGACCGGTCGAGCCGCGGACGGTTGGATGGAATCCACCAGGACTTCGCGTTGTCGGCGAAATTGAACTGCGTCAGCTCGTCGGAGATCACGAACTCGCCGAGCGCTGGCTGCGCCGGAACCTCGTATCGGAATCCAATGCCGTCGTTGAAGGCGCGCACGACGAAATCGAACTTCCGGCCGGGAGCAGCTGTTTCCACAACGGAGACGCGTAGCTCGTTGTGGTGATCGCGCACGTGAGAGACTTCACCCCACGGCTGGGTCCACGTCTGGTCAAAGGTCGAGCGGGAGCTGCCGGTTATCCGCAAGCCATCCCGCAGTGGCGGCGCGCCCTTGAACTCGAACCCAAGCATGGAAGGCAGCAGGAGCGGCCGGCTGTCCCTGCTCAGGATGTAATAGAGCTTGCCGTCACTGACCGCGACTCCCACCTTGTTTCTGCCATCGGGCGATGCGACGGTGAGCGTGTCCTGAGCGATCGCAGCGGTGGCGGTGAGCGTCATCAGGAGCGCGGCGAACGCCATTCCGCGGATCCGGCTCGTCACGTACATCTTCATCAGAAACTCCGTTTGTGGGTATCGGGCATGGCTAATGCAGCTATTCTACGCCGGTTCTTCCGGCCTTGAGCCACCGTCATATGGCGTCGATCAAATCGCGCGTATCCTCGTTCGGAGTACTGCTGTTCGGGCTCACCGTTGGCTGCATTGGCAACACGCGACCTCCGGTGAATGACATGCCCGATCCCTCTCCGACCCGTGCCTTGACTGGCACCACCGTCACCAGCGACGACATCGACAAGAACCCCAGTCAGCCGATTGAAAAAGTGCTGCAGGCTCATGTCGCCGGTGTGATGATCACCCAAAATGCAGAGGGTGGAATCTCCGTCCGGATTCGCGGGCAGACAACCCTCAATGGCGCTACGGAACCGCTCTTCATCATTGACGGACAACCAATCGAGGCCGGACCGGGCGGCGCTCTCCTGGGAATAAATCCCCAGGACATCGCCTCGATCGAAGTCCTCAAGGACGCGGCAAGCCTCGCTTTCTACGGTGTCCGCGCCGCGAATGGCGTGGTTCTGGTCAAG
>DASXYR010000141.1:0-6525 GCA_036502385.1 Gemmatimonadaceae bacterium | reverse complement strand
GACGTGGAGATCCTTCGCGTTGAATATTCCGTTCGCCAGCCCCATCGTGCCGTTCGCGACGAGATGGCTTCGCCCCGAGAGCCGGTCGTCGACGGTGACGTCGGCGTTCACCGCCAGCGAGTGTTCTACACCGTTGAACTTCGCCTGGCCCGTGAGCGTCAACGGCCGTGGGAATTTCATCGTCGGGAAAAGTTTTGTCAGAAGCTGCGTGTCGAGCGTGGTGAAATGCAGATCGCCGTTCCGGTACGCGAGCGTATCCGTCACCGTCACCTCGACCTGCCCTGTGACGTGCGATCGCACGAGCGTCACGTTCATGTTCTGGAGCGTGTACACGCTTTTCTTTCCGACCCAGTCGAGGCCGAAATCCAGCTTGCCCGATCCCTGCTCCGGGAGATTCACCATCGCCCAGCGGACGTCGGACGGATCTACCGGATCGGCGTGCAGACGGAGGTGCATGTTGCCGTTGTTGATGTAATAGCGGCCGTCGCCCGAGAGCTTCGTTGCGGGGAATGCGGCGCGCGCTCCCTTCCACCAGACGGAGTCTCCCGTGAACTCGAAGGTGCCGGTGAGGCCGCGCACATCGGCGACGGGCGGACGGAACGGCTCCGCAATCATCTTGAGCGCGGCGACATCGATGAGGCGAGTCTTGTACGCGGGATCCTCGAGGCGTACGAGGGGAAAGAGGGCGTTGATCTTGTGGAAGGTCGAGACCTTCTGGTACCCGCCTCGCACCTGCACTACTGCAAGCCGTCCCTCTGGTCCGAGCGCGCGGCGTATCGCGTCGTTTTTTTGCAGCAGGGTGAGACTCTCGTCGGGACTCCACGGCGAGCGAACGGCGAGATCACCGTCGACGACCGTGACGTCGCTGAAGCGGATCCAGGTGCCCCAGCCGTTGGGCTTTTTCCCCGTGTGCGTCGTGGTGTCGCGCGGAAAAATCCGATCGTAATTCCATTTTCCGCCGGGCTGCCTGTCGATCACGATCACCGGCCGCACCAGCTTCACGTGCGAGAACTGGAGCTTCTTTCCGCGCAGGGTGAGGAGGCTGTAGTTCGCCCAGATCTCGTCGGCCTTGACGAACGGTGCGCGCGCGCTGTCGGTGATCACCACGTCGTGCAGTGTGACGCCGTGGAGGAGATTTCCCGTGACGCTGCCGATGTGCACGATGCCGTGGCTGTTGCTCTGAATCAGGTTCAGGACGTAGCGGCGGACGCGCTCGCGCCCCCAGTCGGTGTTGGAGACGATATAGACCGCGGCGACCAGCAGCAGCGCCACCACCACGAGACCCGCGAGGAGGCGCACCCACCACCTGCGCATTAGAACGCTTCGCCGATGGACAAGTGAAGGATCATCCTGTTGAGGATGCCGCCACCCTGGGTGGGCGAGTATACCCGGCGCTGTTGTAGTGTGACGAGCGTCCTCTGACCGTTCACGATATTCTCGGTTACTACCGGGAGGGTCTCGCTGCCCCCCGGGTTGATGCCTATATCGGCACGAATGGGGCCCACCGGTGAGCGGTAGCGAAAGCCGAATCCGGGGGTTATGGCGGACCTGCTTTTCGGGAGGTCCGGATTGGTCTTCTGCTCCACCATTCCGGCGTCGACGAACGCCGCACCGAACAGCTGCTGCCACACGGGAAACCGGACTTCGACGCTGCCTTCAAGGACGAAATTTCCGCCGAGCGGCCGGGGCTCGAAATCGCGATCGAGCAAACCCGCGTTCGGGTCGCAGGACGTGACGTCCGTCCCGCTGGTACACGCGAGGTTCAGGCTGTCGTGGGCCTGCAGCACGCCGATGGGGACCGTCAGCACGCGCGGACCGAGCTGGTTCTCGCCGTAGCCGCGCACCGAGTGCGAGCCGCCGGCGTAAAAGCGTTTTCTCGGGTGCAGAATCCCGTCGTCCGACCCGAGCGAGACTCCCACCGCCTGCGCGGTGCTGCCGAGCGCGTTCACCCAGCCGATGCGCGCGTGGGCGCCGATCGCGCCGCGCGTTCTCAGCTTGTAGAATGCCGCCCCGTCAACGGTCGCGCGGTTGTAGCGGAAGTCGGACGCGGTAAACGCCGACGCGTGCTCCACGCTTCCATTGGCGCGGTAGCCCGTGTTCGGCGAGAAGGGATCATTGGTGCGGTCCACCGACGACGTGATCGTTAGCGGCGACAGCTTCTGATTTCCGCGCAGCGCGTTCAGCGTCGGCAAATCGCAGACGCCGTAGTTGATGCAGAAGTACACGTCGCCCGCGTCGACCTTGCTGATCTCGAAGCGATAGTTCAGGCTGGCGGGCGCGCGCTCCGCCACGTCGCGGGTGAAGGTGAGACTCGTGCCGTAACCGCGATCGATGTAAATCCCGGGCGCGCTGCGACGGTGCGTGAACACGCTGAGCGCCAGCTCGTTGCGCGGCGATCCGAACCACGGCTGGCGGAGATCGATGCTCGCGTTGTAAGTCGGAACGAAGTATCGGGCGAGGTCGCTGGTCGGCGCTCCCGATGTCTGGTGGAAGATCCCGCGCCCGTTGAGCGAGCTGGCGAACAGATTCCCGACTGCCGCCTGGACGTCGAGCGTGCGCGCGCCGCCAAAGAAGTTGTAGTCGGTGAATCGCCCGCCGACCTGGACGAAATCGACGGTGTTGAATCCCGCGCTCAGTCGGCCTTCGCGCGGCGGCGCTTCCTGCACGGTGACGACGATCACCTTCGCCGAATCCGGCGTCGCGATGTCGATCGGCGGCCGCGGCTCGATCGCCGCCCGGCGGAAGAGATTCGACTCGTAGAGCGCGCGCTGGCTCCGCAGCATCTCCGAGCGCACGAAGACGTCGCCCACGTTGAAGGTCAGCGATTTCCTGATCGTCCGCTCGGCGACGTCGTCGTTGCCCTTGATGATGATGTCTTCGACGGTCGTCTTGTATTTCGGATTGAGCGTGTACGTCACCACGGCCGTGTGCGCGGCGCTGTCGATCGCGACCACGGTGTCCACCTCGGCGTCGGCGTAGCCCTTGTCGAAGAGTCTCGCCTGGAGAAACACGCGCGTCGAATCCAGGCGAATCATGTTCAGCGGGCCGTTCTTGCCGATGAGCATGCGCTTGTTGATTTCGCGCTGGGAGAGGAGCGTCGGCGCAGGCTGGTTGACGATGATGTCAGCGACGCGCGTCGGGAGTCCTTCGGTGATGGTGAACGTGACGCCCACCTGATTCTTCCCGCGCGGAACGACCACCGTATCCACGTCGGCCTCGCGGTAACCGCGTTTCCAGTAGAACACGCGGATGCGCAGCACGTCGCGCTGGAGCTCCATGTGGTCGAGATATTTTCTGGTGTAGAAGTAGCTCGACTTGCTGATCCAGCAGAACGGCTTGAGGATGAAGCTGTTGCAGTACGACGCGGTGGTGTAGATGTTCGAGAGCAGGTCGGCCTGCTTCACGCCTTTCACGCCCTTGAGCGTGACGTTGACCACCTCGGGGCGGCTGGGAACAAGAGTGGTGGTCTGCTGCGATGAGACGGTCGCCGGCGCGAGAATCAGCGCGACGACGAGGAGCGGGAAAAACCCCTTCAGCCGATGGGTGAGACTATAGGCCCTCGAGCAGGGCGTCGTTGCCCGGAGTCGCGGCGATGCGCTTGATGAGCCATTCCATGGCGGAACTGGATGGCATTTGTTGGAGGCCGCGTCTGAGTGTGTAAACATGCTCTAGCTGGTCGGGACGGAAGAGCTTGTCTTCACGACGCGTGCCGCTGGTCGCAACGTCGATTGCGGGGAAGATCCGCTTCTCGGAGAGGGACCGATCGAGCTTGATCTCGCAGTTGCCGGTGCCCTTGAATTCCTCGAAGATGACGTCGTCCATTCGGGAGCCGGTCTCGACGAGGGCAGTCGCGATGATCGTGAGGGAGCCGCCGCCGTGCTCGGGAGCGACCGAGCGGGCAGAGCCGAAGAAGGCCTTGGGCTTAGCCATCGCGGAGGAGTCCAGACCCCCGGATAGGGTGCGGCCGGTGCCGCGCTCAACGGTGTTGTAAGCGCGTGCCATGCGGGTAATCGAGTCCAGAACGATGACGACATCCTTCCCCAGCTCAACGAGTCGGCGCGCCCTTTCGAGCACCATTTCGGTGACATCGGTGTGGCGAACGGCGGGCATGTCGAAGCTGGAGGCAACAACCTCGCCATAGCCCCAGGTAATCATCTCGCTGACTTCTTCGGGGCGTTCATCGACCAGTAGAACGAGGAGAACGGCCTGGGGGTGGTTGATGGCCACACCCTCGACGATCGCCTGGAGGAGCATGGTTTTCCCGGCCCTGGCGGGGGCTACGATGAGTGCCCGCTGGCCGTACCCGATTGGCGCGATGAGGTCGATCGCGCGTCGCGTCAGCTCGGGACCGCCCTTGGCGGGGCGACCGGTTTCGAGCTTTAGTTTTCGCTCCGGATACGAAGCGATGAGAGATCCGAAATCAGGGCGTCGCGCGGCTTCATCGGGACTGGCGCCGTTGATCTCCTTGACGTCGACGACGACCACGCGCTGGCGATGATCGTGTCCGGTGGTGGCGAGAACCTGGTCGCCGCGGCGGAGCATGTACTGCCGCATGACGTTCGTCGGCACGTACGCATCGCCTGGCTCCGCGAGGTAGCTGTTCGCGGCTCGGCGAACGAAGCCGCCCTCGCGCTGTGGATCGAACCAGCCCGTTGTCTCGCCATCCGGAACCACTGGCGCAATGGGTGCGCGATCGCGCTGGGCCTGGTCGGCGCGCTGCGCATTCTGCTGCGGCTGACGCTGTCTTCCACGCCCGCGCTGATTGCGGCCGCGTCGTCCGTTGTGGCGATTGTTGTCGCGCTCACCGGGGTGGCGATTCTGATTCTGATTGCCGTCCCGCTGCTGCGATCCGCCGCCCAGGGACTGCGAGTTGTCGTAGCGCTGCTGCTGCTGTTGCTGCTGTTGATTCCCGCCTCCGCCGTTGCCCGATCCGTTCGGGGGAGCGGAGGGAGATGAATTGGATTCAGAAGATTGCGGGGCCGAGGACTCAGGCGAAGGCGCGCCGCCGGTGGCGGGCGCGGGAGAGGGAAGTGCGGGTGATGTCATATTGTCGCGCGCATCAGGAATCTGTGCGGCATCGGGTGCTGGGGTGGAGGGATCCATCGACTCCAGATACGGATCGACTTCGCCGATGGATTCGGGAGGTTGTGATTGATTACCGGACGGACGGCTGCGCCGGCCGCGACGAAATGGACGTCGGGGTTCGCTCATGCAGTTGTGGTGTGGCTGAGAAGAAAAGTGCTGCCTGAATGGCTCACGGGGACCGCGGGGAAAACTCACGCGAAATCCGGAACCTTATTCGTTTGGAATGGGCGCGCTACTGGAGCTGCGCTCGTGCAAGAATGGTACTATCTGCAGTCGTGAATGTCCAGCAACAAATGGAATGCTAGGGGTTGGCGGGCTGATTGTCCAGCGGGAATCCATGCTACTTTCCGGAACTCGTAACTGAAGACTACGGCCGGCAGCTGTGGGCGGAGGAGCCGGCGGCTTCGGGCTAAACTTCAAACTCAGAAGTACCTCGTGAGGGTAATGGATACGAGTAGCCCGGTTCCGTGGTGCTGCGCAGCGACCCGGAACCCATAACCCATATCTATCACCCTCACCAGGTAGTTCTGAGTTTGCACTTTCGCTCGCTCCGGGGTTTGCAGTTCCGCTCGCAACCGGTCATTCTGAGTGCAGCTTCTGCACTCAGAAGACACACCTCTTTCCTGACACATGACTGACCACCATTCATCCGCTGTGCGCGACACTAGTGAGGAGCTCACCGATCCGCTTCCCGCGCTCGAAAGAGCGGTTGCCGACCGGCCCGAGGATGCGAAGGCGCTCGTCGCGCTCGCGAATCACTACTGGCTGATTGGCGCGGGGCCGGAAGTCGTCGGCGATCTCGCATCGCGCGCTATCGCGTCTGACCCTGACAACCGCGCCGCGTGGCATCTGTGGGCGCTCGCCGAATCCAATCCGCGCGAGCGCGTCGCGCGGTGGCAGCAGGTGTCGAAACGGTTTCCGAGCGACGATCTCGCGAAGGCGAATCTCGCCGACAACGCGGCGGCTCTCGCGGGGGCCGAGCACGATTATCAGGCCGTGGATCTGGCGATCGACACGTACGAGGATCTCCTGACGAGGGCCGAGAATCCCGATCAGCGAAGCGCGTTGGACAAAGCCATCCGCACGTTGAAGGGTTGGAAATTCTGATTGCAGCTTTGAGCGCCTCGCACTTGCATCTTGGTTCGCGTCTTCGGTTAGTCTGTCGCGTGGGGTCGGCGAGGGGTGTCCTCTTCGCCGCTACGCTCGCTTGGTCGGAGCCCCTAACTGCGCTCCCTCGCTCTGCTCGGTCGCGGGTCTCCTCCTCGCGCTCGCTTTGCAAGCGCCTGTGAGGACCCCTACGCCTTCTTCCCACTAGCTCTGTAAAAGCGGCGATGCTTCGTCCGGGTCCGCGCGTGATCGCGCGGCAGCGCGCCGAGCGGAGCTCGGCTTTCCCGTGTCCAAGTTGCAACGCGGCTGACGCGGCGCGAACTAGAATCGTGT
>DASXYR010000140.1:0-3270 GCA_036502385.1 Gemmatimonadaceae bacterium | reverse complement strand
TTCATCTACTCGAGCTTTCTCGTCGGTCAGGCGCCCGACGGCGGGTGGTTCGCGTACACGCCGCTGACCAGCCACGAGTTTTCTCCCGGACTCAACATCGATTTCTACGCGCTGGGTCTCATCTTCCTCGGAATTTCGACGACGGTTGGCGCGATCAATTTCATCGCCACCCTGGCGAAATTGCGTGCGCCTGGAATGTCGGTCAATCGGATGCCGATCTTCGTCTGGGGAACGATCACCGTGTCGGTGGCCATCGTATTCGCGATTCCAGCGCTGACTGTCGATCTGATCTTCCTCTTTTTCGATCGAGCCTTCGGGATGCATTTCTTCGATCCCGGTGCGGGCGGCCAGCCGCTCTTGTGGCAGCACCTGTTTTGGATATTCGGTCACCCGTGGGTCTACATCATCGTGCTGCCGGCGATGGGAATGGTCTCCGACATTCTGCCGGTTTTTTGTCGTCGTCCCCTGGTCGGATATACGTACGTCGCGCTGGCGACCGTAGCGACGGGTATCATCGGATTCGGGGTCTGGGTCCACCACATGTTCGCCACCGGGCTGCCGCTGCGGTCGATGAGCTTCTTCGCCGGCGCGTCGCTGGTGATCGCGATTCCCTCGGCGGTCTCGGTGTTCGCGTGGCTGGCGACGATTTTCTACGGACGGCCGTGGTTCCGGACGCCATTCCTGTTCATGGCTGGATTCATCTTCCTGTTCGTGATGGGCGGGGTGTCGGGCGTAATGACTGCCGCGATCCCGTTCGATTGGCAGCTCACCGATTCCTATTTCGTCGTTGCGCACATCCACTACGTGCTGATCGGGATCAACGTCTTCCCGGTGATCGGTGCGCTGTATTTCTGGTTCCCGAAGATCACCGGACGGATGATGTCGGAGCGACTCGGCAAGTGGAGCTTCTGGGTGATGTTCGTCGGGCTCAACGTCGGCTTCTTCCCGATGCACCTGCTTGGAATGCTGGGAATGCCTCGCCGCATTTACACTTACGAGGCGGATTTTGGCTGGGGCCCGCTGAATCTGCTGGTGAGCATCGGCGCCGGGGTTTTTGCCCTGGGCATGTTGCTCGTCCTGATCAACGCTGTGTATTCATGGTTTCGCGGCGAGCCGGCGGGTGACAATCCGTGGGATGCGGGGACTCTCGAATGGTCGACGACGTCGCCGCCGCCGGTGTACAACTTCGCCGCCATTCCGACGATTCGCAGCCGCCATCCGCTGTGGGAGGACCGGCTGAACGAGACGGGCCGGAGCGAGATCTATCGCGGCCCGCTGCTGATCGACGGTCGCGAAACACTGGAGACTTCAGCGGTCGATGCGCGAGTCCGGGCAGTGCTCCGCATGCCGACAGATTCCTACTGGCCGGTGACGCTTGCGCTAGCGCTGACGGTTTTCTTCTACGCCGTGCTGCTTCAATTCTGGTGGGTTGCCGGTCTCGCCGGCGCGGCATCGCTTTTCTGCTGCGCGGCGTGGCTGTGGCCAGGAGAAGCTGCGAGGGAATTGCCTCCGGGTACTGTGAAAGATTCCGAAACCAGCCTGCCGGTCGGCGATCCCGGCCGGACGTCCGTCGGCGGACTGGGAATGTCGTTGCTGGTGCTGAACGAAGCGGTTTTTTTCGCCTACCTCTTATTCAGCTACTTCTATCTCTCGTCGCTTTCCCAGCACGCGTGGCCGCCGGAGGGACCACCCGCGCTAAAGCTCGCGTTGCCCAACACTGTGATCCTCATCGCCAGCAGCTTCACGGCCCAATGGGCGACGCGCGGGATCAAGGCCGACAATCGCAAGCGTCTTCGTCTCGGACTGATCTTCAGCATCGTCCTCGGCGTGGCCTTTCTCGTGGTTCAGGGATTCGAGTACGCGGCCAAGGACTTCCGCCCAAACGCAAGCGCATACGCATCTTCGTTCTTCACCGTCACGGGTTTCCACGGCGCCCACGTTCTGGTTGGACTGCTGATACTCGGCGCCGTTCTGATCCGCGCGTTGCGCGGCCATTTCCGATCGGACAGCCATTTGGCGGTCAGCAACGCGGTGCTGTATTGGCATTTCGTCGACATCGTGTGGCTGGCGGTGCTGTTCTCTCTCTATGTCGTGCCGAGGCTCGGCTGACATGGTCGGTCGTGGTGCGCTCTGGTTTGGTGTTCTCGCCGCGCCAATTGCCTGGAGCGCGCAGGCAATACTTGGCACAACCATCAATGGAGCAGGCTGCATAACATATCGGGACGCGCCTCCTCCGTCCGGCACGCAGCTCGGCAGCGGGACAGGAATCGTCGTCCTGATACTCACCATTGCGCTTCTTGTCGTGTGCCTGGTCGCGCTATTCGTTTCGTGGCGCAACTGGGAAGCCGCGCACAGCCACGCGGCGGGGGAAGAGTCGGAGCTGCTCGACCGTGGCGAAGGCAGAACGCGATTCATGGCAATGGCGGGAATTCTGTTGAGCGCGATCTTCGCGCTGCTTCTGATGATGAGCTCGATTTCCCTTTTTCTGGCGCCGCAATGCACGCCGTGATAATGCTCCACGGCTGGAGCTTCACGCCCGGCATCGTTATCGGCATCGTCGTGCCGGCCGGTTTGTATGCAGCCGGAATCACGCGGCTGTGGCGCGCCGCCGGCACGGGTCACGGAATCCGCGTCCGGGCGGCGGGGATGTTCGCTGCCGGCATCGCAGCGATCGTGCTCGCACTGCTTTCTCCGCTCGACGAGCTGGCAGACCAGCTGCAGTCCGTGCACATGATTCAGCATTTGATTTTGATCGTGGTCGCGCCGCCACTGCTGCTGGCGGGTGAGCCGGTACGCGCTCTCGTATGGGCGTTCCCACAGAGAGTGCGTACGGCGATGCCTCGTTGGGCGCGCACGTCGTTCTGGCGGCGGCTCGGATTCTTTCTGACCGCTCCTTCGGCAGCATTCGCATTGCACGCAATGGCGCTGTTGGTGTGGCACGTCCCGGGGCCGTACGACGCGGCTGTGCGAAGTGAAACCATACATGCTCTCGAGCATCTGAGCTTTCTCGGAACCGCGCTCTTGTTCTGGTGGGCGCTGATCGCGCCATCGCCGTTCAGGCGATTGCCGACTGCACTCCGCGTTCCTTACGTGGTTGGCATGAGCCTGGTGGGAGCAGCGATCGGAGCCGTGCTCACGTTTGCGACCTCTCCGTTATACGAGGTGTACGTCGCGAGCGCCCCGGCGTGGGGCGTGACCGCGCTCGAGGACCAGCAGCTGGCGGGACTCATCATGTGGATTCCCGGCGGCTTCGCGTATCTCATCGCGGCG
>DASXYR010000139.1:0-4797 GCA_036502385.1 Gemmatimonadaceae bacterium | reverse complement strand
GCACAGTTTGGCGATCTCAACAACGATGGCGCCAACGAGCTCTTCGTCGCCAATGGATTCATCTCCGCTGACCAGACGAAGAGTTATTGGTACGCGATGTCGAAGATTGCCGGCGCCAACAACCGCCTGTTCGAGGACGCGGCAAGCTGGCCTCCATTCGGGAACGCAAGCTTGTCCGGATACGAGCTGTCGCGCGTGTACATGAATCGCGGTGTCGCTGGATGGATTGATGTTGCAAAGCAGGTCGGCGTAACGGATCTGTACGATGGCCGCGCGGTGGCGATGGCCGATCTCTCGAACCACGGCGCGATGGACGTGATCGTGGCAAATCAGAATCAGCCGGCCATCCTCTATCGCGATTTCCCCGACAGCGCCAACCATTGGATTGCATTCAATCTCGTGGGAACGCGGAGCAATCGCAGCGCCATCGGCGCGGAAGTAGTTATCGAGTCTGGAGATCTGACTCAGCGGCGCGTGGTAGACGGAGGATCGGGATTCGCCAGCCAGAACGACCGCCGTCCGCATTTCGGCCTTGGGTCGCGGGAGTGGGTGGATCGCGTTGTGATCCACTGGCCATCGGGAACGACACAAACTCTCGCCCGCCCTCCCATCGATGGATTCGTGACGGTGATCGAGCCACGTCGATGACGTCATGAGCGACGCCGCCGAAACGACCGCCATAGAGCGGAATCCGCTTTCGCGCGCGTGGCGCCGCGCGAGCGAGATCGACCCGCGATACCTCATCGCGTTTCTCATCACACTGGTGCTGGTGGCGGCACAGCTCCGCTATCACATGCTCGGCAGCTACGATCGGCTGGTACTGACGCTCGCAGTCTGCACGGCGACCGAAGCGCTGCTCTCGTGGTTCGACCGGGGGAAGGTCGTCAACCTCCTGAGCGCCTACATCAGCGGAATCAGCCTCACCTTGCTGCTCAAGCCGCAGGGCGGCGCGCTCTGGCCCTTCGCATTGGGCGGATTCCTCGCGATCTCATCGAAGTACGTCCTTCAGTATCGCGGGAAGCATCTCTGGAACCCGACGAATTTCGCGATCAGCGCGCTCCTTCTCGCCTCGCCGGATCGCGTCTCCATCCTGAGCCACCAGTTCGGGAACGACCTCACGACCAATCTCGTGATCTGGATATTCGGCCTGATCATCGCGGCCCGCGTTGGGGTCGTCCACATCACGCTGACTTACGTCGCGAGCTTCCTGCTCCTCAACGGCGCGCGCGCCGCGACTTTCGGACAACCTCTCTTGCCCGAGCTCGCACCGATAACGGGCCCGATGTATCAGCTGTTCGTTTTCTTCATGATCACCGATCCGCGCACTGTGGTGCGCGGGCGACGGCGCCAGATGGTTGTCGCGGTTCTGATCGCGCTGATGGAAACGTTCATCCGCTTCGCTTCAGATGAGGGGTGGCCGCTGCCGACAGCGCTCAATGCGGCGCCAGCGATCCTTGCCCTGGCGATTGTGGGTCCAGTCGCGAAATGGCTCGACCTTCGACGTTCCCGCACATAGCTTGTCGGCCATGGAGATGACTCATCGAGGGACCACCCTCGAGCATCGCGGTGTCTATTGGTCAGGTGTAGTAGCGGTAATCGCGGGCGTGATTCTCCACCTCCCCATGTACTACGAGGGCCGCGACATGGGCTTCCGACTGGTGGGAATGCCCGTCGACCTATCCATGATTGCGGGGATGGTATTGATCGTGGTTGGCCTCGCGGCAACGGTGTGGGGAGTGATTCCTCGGGACCAGTCGCACGCTCTGGAATCGGACGTGCACATCCGCGTACGGGCGCTCGATGAGGTGCCGATCAACTCCGCGCATGTGGTGCTCATGCTCGTCATGGCTGCAGCTGTAACGATCGACGTGATGAAGCCGGCTACGCTTTCGTTCGTGCTGCCCGGCATGGCCCGCGAGTACGGGTTGAGGTCCCCGCTTCACCCTGGCGGAACCATTCCCGCCGCGCTTCTGCCTTTTTCCGGGATCGTCGGCACCGTCATGGGATCCTTTCTCTGGGGTTGGATGGGGGATCGACTGGGCCGGCGTCCGGCGATTCTCATCGCGGCAATGACGTTCATCGCAACGAGTATCTGCGGCTCAATGCCGTTGTTCTCACTGAACCTGGTGATGTGCTTCATAATGGGACTCGGCGTCGGCGGCATGCTGCCGATCATGTTCACCATTATGGCCGAGACGATTCCGGCGCGCCACCGCGGGTGGCTGCTGGTATTGATCGGCGGGGATGTGGCGGGTGCGTATATCCTTACCAGCTGGCTCGCCTCCGCCCTGGTGCCGACGCTCAGCTGGCGCATCCTGTGGCTCCTTGGATTCCCAACCGGCGTGTTTCTGATTTTGCTCAATCGCTGGATCCCGGAATCGCCGCGTTTTCTGCTCGCGCGCGGACGAGCGGACGAAGCCGCCGCGATTATGAAGCGCTATGGCGCGGTCATCGTGCGCGAGCCAACCACGCAGCTGGGTATCGACGCACGGACGGGGGGGAAAACGCGGGAGCTCTTTCGGCCGCCGTTCCTGCGTGGATCGATTGTTGTGGTGCTGCTCGGCCTCGGAATCGGCCTGGTGTCCTTTGGCTTCCAGCTCTGGATACCATCGAACCTGCAAAAGCTGGGGCTCGGCGAGGCAGAAGCGAGTCGGCTGCTTCGCAATTCCGCGATCATCGGCTTCCCGTTCAATTTTCTGGTCGCATGGCTATATGGTTTCTGGAGCAGCAAGCGGACGCTAATTCTGCTGACCGGGCTCACCGCGCTGTCGCTGTTCGGATTCGTATTGGCCGGCAATTCGGTGGCGACGAACAGACCGCTGCTTGAAGCGCTCCTGATCATGCCCATCTGGGGAATCAGCTCGGTAATCGCGGTGCTCTCTGCCTACAGCGCCGAGATTTTCCCGACGCGGCTGCGGTCCCAGGGCGGAGGGTTGGCAGCGGGGTTCAGCAAGATCGGAGGAGTGCTGGTAATCGCGCTGGTGCTTCTAGCGGTTGCCCCGCCGTCTATCGCCGGCACAGCACTCATTGGAGCCATTCCGTTGGCGCTCGCCACGGTATTCGTCGCCTTGTTCGGCTCGGAGACGCGAAAGCGCCAGCTGGAGGAGATCACGGCCGAACAATTGGGCGCACCGGAGACAAGACCCGCGTTCGTCAGTTGATCTGGTTATGGGCGCAGGTGCAGACCATCTTCGCCCGGTCGCGCGCGCGCGGATAGACATGGTAGTACATCGCCACCACCATCGGAATGAATACAATCGTGTTGTAAATGAGGTGCAGCTCGACCCGCGGGATCCAGATCTGGCCGACACTCGTCGGCACCGAGCCACCAAACCAGAAGTGATGAGTGTTGGCCTGAAAGAACAGGATGAAGTGCTCGAAGTGATGCCAGAATTGGATCCAGAAGGCCACCATCCACCACGTATACGAAGTGCCGGTGAAACCCTTTCTGAGCACCCACAGTCCAACCACCATAACCAGCGCGAAGCCGTAGTGGAGCGTTTCGGTTCTCATGAGCCAGGGGTAGTACATCCCAAGAATGCCCATCGACATCGGACGTGGCCAGTGCAGCACGAAAACCTGGTAGGCCTGGACGATATGCTCGGACCAATGGAGGAGAACGATCGCCAGGAAGGACTGCAGCGCGGTCTTATGCCAGCGGGTGTTGAGCGCGTCGATAAAACCTCCGGACGAGTCGCCAGTGTAGTGCTGAATTCCCTCGGCCGAAGCGGTCATGTCTTCTCCTGATCAGAAAGCGTAGGTGAGCATCGCGTACGGATACGTGTACGGCTTGCCCGGCGTGGTGTTCTTGAGAAACGTTCCGGGCACGAAGTAGCCAACGCCCGCAGAGAAGCCCAAGGTGGGCCGAAGTTTTCCGGCGGCAATTATGTCAAACTCGCCTCCGACGTTGGTGCCCGCGATACCCGTGGGCGACCGGGCGAGCGGGATGCCGCCGCCGTTGTACAACGCGTCGTGCGCATCGTCCAGCCAGTAGTGGCTGTATCGCGTCGTCGCAGTCCAGCCCTTTCCGAACGCGAGGCCCAATCCCCCACGAACGTGCCTCATGTTCTCCCAGCCAACCAGATCGGTGAGACCGTACTTATCGTGACCGGTGGGATAGAGCTGATCGAAGGTCTCCTTCCTGTTGTCGGTCGGATTTTTGTCACCGGACGCCTGGTTGTACTCCGCGAAGAGCCGCGGCGTATGGCCGATGCTCGCGATCGAATAGCCGAGCAGCCAGTGTCCGGCCCACGCGCTGATCCGTTCATCGCCAAGCGACCCGGATTGAAGGGCCATCTGGGCGTCGTAGTCGAAGTTCGACGGCAGCTTGCCTGCAGCTCGGAACCCAAGCGTCCCAAAGTTTATCGTACCGGGGACCCCGGCCTCGGTCGTCAGTCCCGACTGTCTGCGCCAAAACACGAATGGCTCGACGGCTGCTTTCGGCACGAGCTTCGTGAAGCTGCCGTACACGCCGTAAAAATTGTTGCCGGCAATATTCCTGTCGAATCTGTCCTGCTCCACTTTCACTACCGACGTTGCAAACGCATCGAGGCGGTAGCTGCTTCCCGCGTACATCCCTCGCGCACCGTCGAAAGTTCGCGCCGTGTTCGCCCATGGAAGCGAGCCCACGAGGCGCCCATCGCCAAAATCGAGCTCGAGTCTGCCCGCACGCAACATGTTCGCGCTCTTATCGCTGCCCAGCTGGAGATAGAACTGGCGAAGATCGGCGTGATCCCTGAAGGGCGCGCCGGATGGGGTCTTGTTCTTCCATGGCCCCCGGGAGTCAATCCCCTCGAC
>DASXYR010000138.1:0-18959 GCA_036502385.1 Gemmatimonadaceae bacterium | reverse complement strand
TCTTGCTCGTCGGTGAGACTGGTACTGGAAAGGAGCTCTTTGCCCGCGGTCTGCACGCGGCAAGCACAAGGGCCGCCGAGCCGTTCGTGGCGATCAATTGCGCCGCGATTCCGGAGACTCTGCTTGAGAGCGAGCTCTTCGGTCACGAGCCGGGCGCCTTTACCGACGCGAGAGCGCTCAAGCGCGGACTGTTCGAAGTCGCCGGCGCGGGGACGATATTTCTCGACGAAGTCGGAGAGCTTCCGCTAAAGCTGCAGGCGAAGCTGCTGCGAGTCGTCGAAGACCGGCGGTTCCGTCGGCTGGGCGGCTCGGAAGAGCGTACGCTTACCGCCAGAATTGTCGCCGGCACGAACATGCTGCTCGAGACTGCCGTCGCGGAGAACCGGTTTCGTGCGGATCTCTTCTATCGGTTGAACGTGGCGCGACTCGAGCTCCCGCCGCTGCGCGAGCGCGAAGGCGACATTCCGATCCTCGCACACTTCTTCGTCCAACGACATGCGGAAGCGGAAGGTCGAGAGAATCTTCACCTTGCCCCGGACTCCGTAGCCGCACTCGAGAGGCATCGGTGGCCGGGGAACATCCGCGAGCTGAAAAACGTCATTGAGCGAGCGGCAGTCGTCTGCACCGGCGACGTGATCCAGCCGCACCACCTCTCTCTTCAGCGGCGCTCCTTCGTCCCGCTCCTCGAGACGCCAGCTGGTGTCGCGATCCACATTCCGGCGGAGGGAAAGTCGCTCCAGGCGATCGTGGATGAGGCAATTCATACGACAATCGGACTGACTGGAGGCAACCTCAGCGCCGCGGCGCGAATCCTCGGAATCTCGCGGCCGACGCTGATGCGGAAGCTGAGAGACGAAGGCAGTGTCAGGCGCACGATCCTAGCGTCCTCATGAAGCGCCGCAAGACTCCGCCGTCGGAGAGACTGGAACCCGCTGGAATAAGGGCGTTGATAGATGTCGCAAAGGCGGCGGAACGAGATGGACGGTGGACCGAAGCTTCTGCGCAGTATGAAAGCCTCGTTCGCAACCCGCTGGCAGGGGTAGAGACGAGGCTTTCGGCACTCCGGTGGCTCGGACGCGCGTATCTCGAGCAGGGGAATCGCGGCGCAGCGATGGATGTTCTCGAAGCCGCTGTGGCCGCCGCAACTCAGGCCGGATCAAGGTCGGCCATCGCGCAAGCGCTCAACGTCGTAGCGATTGTGCACCAAACCGGCGGTGACCTCGATCATGCCGAGACGATGTACCGCGAAGCTCGCGGGACGGCCGCATCGATCGGGGATGCCGCGGCGATGGCGATGATCGATCAGAACCTGGGGACGGTCGCCAGCATTCGCGGCGATATCACTGGCGCGCTCGAAGCATTCGAGCGAAGCCTGCAGGGGTACACTGCGCTGGGCCGGCGCGACGAAGCGGCACAGGTGCTGAACAACATCGGTCTCGCCTATACGGATCTTGGCGAGCCCGACCGCGCGCACCAGGCGTATACCGAGGCCGCCCGGGCGTTCGGCGAGGAGCACGATCACACCAACGAGCTGAATGTCGCGCTCAATCAGGTACAGTTGTGCATCGCCACCGGACGCTTCGAGGAAGCCCGTGATCGCGCCGAGCCTCTGCTCGCCCGGAGCGGCGAAGTTGCGCCGTCATGGCGAGGGGAGATCTTCCGGCACGCGGGCGTGATCGCCCGGGAAGCCGGAGACTACGTGAAGGCCGCCGAGTACCTCGGGCGCGCCGGTGAATGCGCGGAGGAAGCCGAAGACCTGCTACTGAAAGCGGATGTCGCCGAGCAGCTCGCTGAGCTTTACTGGACGCAAAAACGACATCGCGACATGCTGCTGCACCTCAACAAATCGCACGCGCTGTACTCGCGACTCAAGGCTCAGCACCGAGTGGAGCAGGTCGAGCGCCGCAACGCCGCGCTCGAATCGCGTTTCCTGGAGATGGCGCATCACTGGGGCGATTCCATCGAGAGCAAGGACCACTACACACAGGGGCACTGCGAGCGCGTCGCGTTTTTCGCGTGCATCCTCGCGGACACCGCCGGGATGGATTCGCGGTCCCTCTTCTGGTTCCGGCTTGGCGCGCTGCTTCACGACATCGGAAAGATCATCGTGCCCACCGAGGTGCTGAACAAGGCGGGAGAGCTCTCCGCCGAAGAGTGGGAAATCATGAAACGCCACCCCGAGGCCGGGCTCGAGCTTGTCTCTGACATCGATTTTCCGGGAGACGTAAGGGCGATCATCCGGAACCACCACGAGCGGTGGGACGGAACGGGATATCCCGATGGCCTGGCGGGGGAGGAGATTCCATTTGCGGCGCGAATCCTCTGCGTCGCCGACGTATACGACGCTCTCACGACAGGCCGGTCCTATCGAGAGAGCATGCCGCACACGAGGGCAGCGCACGTGATGCGCGCATCGAAGGGGCAGTTCGATCCCAAACTCCTTGAGATGTTCCTCGATTGGGCGATGACCGAA
Source organism: Gemmatimonadaceae bacterium (assembly GCA_036502385.1). Taxonomy (GTDB): domain Bacteria; phylum Gemmatimonadota; class Gemmatimonadetes; order Gemmatimonadales; family Gemmatimonadaceae; genus UBA4720. The sequence goes on along the minus strand of DASXYR010000138.1, from coordinate 16,486 downwards.
GACGTTCCTGCCCGCACGCCCCCGGAGCGCGTGGCGGCTTTCACGACGGGACTCACGGCATGACGATAAGAGATTGGCGGGCGACATTTGCATTGTTTGTCGTTCTCTCGGCCTGCGCGCGGGACAGTGATACGGCAAAGTCCCGCAGCGATGCGCGGGTGGGCGGAACTATCGTGATAGCCGCCGCGGCGGACGCGGATGCCCTCCTGCCCCCGCTCATCCTCTCGCTGCAGGGCAAGCAGATCGCCGATCAAATTTTCGATAACCTGGCCGACATCGGCCCGCGATTGAATACTGTCGGGGACGCGGGATTCACTCCTCGCCTCGCGACCAGCTGGCGCTGGTCGGCGGATTCCCTCGCGGTCGATTTCAGGATCGATGCGCGCGCGCGCTGGCACGACGGTGTCCCCGTTCGCGCGGAAGATGTCCGGTTCACGTTTGGACTTCTCAAGGATCCCGCACTGGGCTCGCCGCTCTCGGGAAACCTCGACAATGTCGACTCGGTTTCACTTCCCGATTCCATGACGGCGCGCGTCTGGTTTCACCGGCGCACGCCGGACGAGTTCTTCAAGGCGGCGACGCCGGTTGCGATTCTTCCGGCGCACCTGCTCGACAAAATCAAGCCGGCGGATCTTCGCGCGTCAGCGTTCGCGCAGCATCCCATCGGCTCCGGCCGATTCCGGTTTTCGGAATGGGTGCGGGGAGCGCGAATTGTTCTCACCGCCGACAGCGCCAACTATCGCGGACGCCCAAAGGCAGATCGTGTGATTTGGCTAATCTCGGCCGAATACGCCGCGGCAGCACTCAGACTTATGAGCGGCGAAGCCGATTTTCTGGATGTAGTCAAGCCAGAGTACGTCGCCCAGCTCCGCGCAAAAGGAGACAAGATCGTGACGACTTCCGGCAGCCTCGACTACGGTTACGCCGCGTTCAACCTGGGTGACGCGACCAAGGGCAGGAAGCGCACGATATTCGCCGACCGGAACCTCAGGCGCGCGCTTGTGATGGCGGTCGATCGGAACGCGGTGGTGCGGAGCGTTTTTGACACGCTGGCACTGGTTGCACACGGTCCCGCGACGCGCGTGCTGACCACGAGCGACACTACGATCGGACTTCCGTACGACACGGCGCGAGCAGCGGCGATGCTTGATTCAATCGGGTGGAAGCGCGGACCGGATGGGATGCGCCGGAAGGGCGGAGTCCCGTTGGCATTCGCGCTGATGGTGCCAAACTCGAGCGCGATTCGCTCGAAGCTGGCTGTCTTGCTCCAGGAGCAGTGGCGTCGGGCCGGCGTCGCGTCGCGCATTGAGTCGATCGAGGCCAACACGTTTGGCGAGCGCCTCGACGACAGAAAATTCGACGCAGTGCTCAACGCCTGGCATATCGATCCGACACCATCTTCAGTGCGCGAAGAATGGGCGAGCTCGGAAATCAAGAAAGGCGGATACAACGCGACTTCCTACTCCAACCCCGCATTCGACGCAGTTGTCGACAGCGCGGTCAGGGAGATGGATCCGTCACGCAGCGCCGCGCTGTATCAGCGCGCGTATCGAATCCTCACGGAGGACGCGGCTGCCATGTGGATATACGAGCTGCGCAACGTTCATGGCGTGTCGCCAAGGATCAATCCTGTTGGAATTCGCGCCGATGGGTGGTGGGCTGATCTCGCCGACTGGTCGGTCAATCCGTAGCGGGAGGCGGGAAGCGGGAAGCGGGAAGCGGGAAGCGGGAGGTGGGAAGCGGAAGCGGGAGGCGAAAATAAAAAGAGCCCGACTGAATACTCAGTCGGGCTCTTTTTCTCCGCTCTCTTACTTCTTATCGTCGACGATCTCGTAGTCGGCTTCCACCACGTCATCGGCGGGCTTGGCGCCGCCTTCTGCCCCCGGCGTCGCGCCGGCGGGCTGACCGGCCTCGGGCTGCTCCTGCGCGCCCTGCTGCTGGTAGAACGCCTGGCCGGCCTCGCTGAACACCTTCGTCAGCTCTTCCTGCGCGGCTCGGATCTCCGCCATGTCGTCGCCTCGGAGCGCCTTGCGCGCGCGCTCGATCGATGCATCAATCTTGGCTTTCGTATCGGCCGAGACCTTGTCGCCCCATTCCTTCACGTTCTTCTCGACTTCGTAAGTCATCGAGTCGAGACGATTCCGGGCATCGATAGCCTCGCGCTGCTTCTTGTCCTCCGCCGCATTCTTCTCGGCGTCCTTGACCATGCGATCGATCTCGGCTTCGGAGAGTCCGCTCGATGCTTCGATGCGGATCTTTTGCTCCTTGCCAGTGGCCTTGTCTTTCGCGGTCACGTGCAGGATTCCATTCGCGTCGATGTCGAATGTCACCTCGACCTGCGGCAGTCCGCGCGGTGCGGGCGGAATTCCGGTGAGCTGGAATTTGCCGATGGTCTTGTTGTACGTCGCGAGCTCGCGCTCGCCCTGAAGTACGTGGATCTCCACCGTCGTCTGATTGTCGTCAGCCGTCGAGAAGGTCTCGCTCTTCTTGGTCGGGATTGTCGTGTTGCGCGGGATGAGCACCGTGGTGACTCCGCCCAGCGTCTCGATGCCGAGTGAAAGCGGAGTGACGTCGAGCAGCAGAACATCTTTCTGCTCGCCGGTGAGCACTGCGCCCTGCACCGCGGCTCCGATCGCCACGACTTCGTCCGGGTTCACGCCCTTGTTGGGATCCTTGCCGAAGAACTTCTTGACGATGTCCTGGATCTTCGGAATGCGCGTCGATCCACCGACGAGAAGTACTTCATCGATTTCGTTCGGCTTGATGCCCGCATCCTTGAGCGCCTGCTCCATCGGGGGAATCGTGCGCTGGATAAGGTCATCGACGAGCTGCTCGAACTTCGCTCTTGTCAGGGTATAGTTGAGATGCTTCGGCCCGCTCTGATCGGCGGTGATGAAGGGCAGGTTGATATCCGTGGATTGAGTGGTGCTCAATTCCATCTTTGCCTTTTCGCCCGCTTCCTTGAGGCGCTGGAGCGCCATCGGATCCTTGGACAGATCGATCGCCTGATCGCGCTTGAACTCGGTGACGAGCCAGTCGATCACACGCTGATCGAAGTCGTCCCCGCCAAGGTGTGTGTCACCGTTGGTCGACTTCACCTCGAACTGACGCGAACCTTCGACGTCGTAAAGCTCGAGAACGGAGATGTCGTATGTACCGCCGCCGAGATCGAACACGGCGACCTTCTCGTCTTTCTTCTTGTCGAGGCCATAAGCCAGTGCGGCGGCCGTGGGCTCATTGATGATGCGGAGCACATCGAGGCCGGCGATCTTGCCGGCGTCCTTGGTCGCCTGGCTCTGCGAGTCATTGAAGTAGGCGGGGACGGTGATGACGGCCTTGTCGACTTTGTAGCCGAGGTAGTCTTCAGCGGTCTGCTTCATCTTCTGAAGGATCATCGCCGAGATCTCGGGCGGAGAGTACCGCTTGCCCTGGACTTCAACCATGGCGACGTCGTTCGGTCCGGCGACGACCTTATAGGGAACTCGCTTGGTCTCGTCGACTACTTCGGACATCTTGCGGCCCATGAAGCGCTTGATCGAGAAGACCGTATTCTGGGGATTGGTTACTGCCTGCCGCTTGGCGATCTGACCAACGAGCCGCTCGCCGTCCTTCGTAAAGCCGACGACGGAGGGGGTGGTCCGCCCGCCTTCCGCGTTGGGGATGACGACGGGGTCTCCGCCCTCCATCACCGCGACCACGGAATTCGTGGTTCCTAGGTCGATTCCAATTACTTTATCAGCCATTCTTATGTTCTCCTGTAGAGCCAATGCACGTCGTGGGCGCGAAAACCCGTGAGCGCGTCCTTCCGCGCCTCACCCGTCAGAAGCAAACGGAGGGCCGTATTTTCCTGCCATAACGGCGCAGTTTCGCGACATTGGGGCTGGCTGAGCCGTCACAACTTGCCCGCATATATCTGAATTGCCATCTTGGCGCGTTAGTTTTTTTAGTCTATTTCGTGGAGATTCGTGGCGATTCCGACGCAAATGCTGGGAATGTTGGCGAACATCCAGCCGCGGTAATCCGACTTGATCCCGCTCAGCGACGAACTCCCCACGGTCCGCACGCCGTGGATGACGTATCTCATCCTGATCGCGATGTTCATGACCTGGATCTTCGTCCAGGGCGCGGGCTTCGATCAGCAGACGCTCGCCGCCAGCGTCTGCAATCTTGGGCTGGTTCCAGGCGAACTGACACACATGGCTCCGGTCGGCACCGCGGTGCCGCTTGGTGGCGGAATGGCGTGCGTCGTCGACAATGACCCGATAAACATCCTCACGCCCTTCATATCGATGTTCCTGCACGGGGGTTGGGGGCACATTTTGGGCAATGCTCTCTTCTTCTGGGTCTTCGGAAACAACATCGAAGACAGCCTTGGTCACTTTCGATTTCTCGCGTTCTATCTGATCTGCGGGCTGGCGGCGGCGGTGGCGCACATCGTCGCGCAACCGGGCTCTCCGCTGCCGACCGTGGGAGCCTCGGGCGCGATCTCCGGAATCCTTGGTGCCTACCTCGTGCTCTACCCCAGGGTGAGAGTGAGGATGCTTTTTATCTTCTTCATCATTCCGATCCCGGCGTGGCTGGTGCTGATCTGGTGGTTCTTCTGGCAGCTGGTCGCGGCACTGCCCGAGCTCACGAATGGCGCAGACCTCACCGGGGGAGTCGCGGTGTGGGCGCACGTCGGCGGGTTTCTCACGGGAGTTCTCCTGGTCAAGTTCTTCGAGAACCGGCATTTGGTAGTGCGAAGGACCCGGCCCGCGTAGATTTTTCGTCAGGAAGACCTCGAGCGGGGTCTTCGCGACTATTCAGGAGATTTTCTTTTGCGGATCCTCCCGCGCGACGAAAAGTTCTACGACATGTTCACCGAGCTGGCCACGAGGCTGACTGCCTCGGCGGCTCTACTTCACGAGATGTTCGTAACGCCGGCCGAGCTCGAAGCCAAAGTCTCCAGGATCAAGGTCATCGAGCACGAAGCCGACAACATCACCCATGACATAATCGATCGCATCGATCGAACCTTCGTGACGCCGTTCGATCGGGAGGACATTCACGCGCTCGCCTCCGAGCTCGATCAGGTCATAGACCTCATCGATGGCACCGCCAGGAGAGCAACGATCTTCCGCATCCAGCGCACGCGGCCCGCGGTGGTGGTGCTCGCAGAAGTTCTCGATCGCGCGGCGCGTACGGTCGAGGACGGTGTTCGGAACATGAAGAACGCCAAGCACGTGTACGCGGTGAGCGAGAAGCTCAAGACCCTCGAAGAAGAGGGCGACGCAGTGTACCACGAGGCGATGGGCGTCCTGTTCGCCGAGGGCGGCGATGCGCTCGAGGTGATCAAGTGGAAGGACCTCTACGACAAGATCGAAGATGCGCTAGATCAGTGTGAAGATGTAGGAAACGTGCTCCAGAGTATCGCGCTCAAGAACGCATAGTGGTTTACTACGTCGCCGCGATCGTACTGATCGCGTTCGTATTCGACTTCATCAACGGCTTCCACGATTCGGCGAACTCCATCGCCACCATCGTCGGGACGCGTGTCCTGAGCCCGTTCGCGGCGGTGCTGTGGGCCGCTCTCTGGAATTTCGCGGCGGCGTTCACCTCTGGCGAGCTCGTCGCCAAGGCAATCCAGTCGGGAATCATCCGCACGGACATCGTCACGCCAAACCTGATTCTCGCGGGTTTGCTGGGCGCAATCGTATGGAACCTGATCACCTGGTTCTACGGAATTCCCTCGAGCTCCTCGCATGCGCTCATCGGGGGCTACGCCGGAGCGGGCGTGGCGAAGGCGGGTTTCAGCGCGATCACGTGGGGAACGAAGTGGATTCAGACGCTCTCCTTCATCGTGATTTCGCCACTGGTCGGAATGTTCTGCGGATTCGTTCTGATGGTGGCGGTCTACTGGATCTTTCAGAAGATGGCGCCAGCGCGGGTCGACAGGTTTTTCAGGACGGCGCAGCTCGCGAGCTCGGCGCTGCTGTCGCACGCGCATGCTGCGAACGACGCTCAGAAGACGATGGGTATCATCGTTGGCCTGCTGGTCTCTGTGAGGCCGATGATGGCGGCTGAGACTGGATTTCTGCACCACCTCTACGTTCCGGGCGACGGAATTCCGCTCTGGGTAAAGCTGGGCGCGTACACAGCGATCTCCGTTGGCACATTCTTCGGCGGCTGGAGGATCGTGCACACGATGGGGTCGCGGATCACGAGGCTGCGTCCGGTGAGCGGTTTCGCGGCCGAGACGGGTGGTGCGATCGCCATCAGTGTTGCGACGCACTACGGAATCCCGGTGAGCACCACTCACACGATTGCCGGCTCGATCATGGGAGCGGGTGCCACCTACAGATTTTCCGCGGTGAGGTGGGGAATCGCGCAGAGGATCGTCTGGGCGTGGATCATCACCATTCCCGCCTCCGCTGCCGTCGCGGCGGTCAGCTACTGGATGCTTGCCGCAATAAACCCGTAGCGGGCTACCCTTCCTGGTGGTGCTTGATCTGTTTTCCCTCGGCCAGGTAGACCGCGTCCTCGCCGATATTCGTCGCGAGGTCCGCGATCCTCTCGAGATTCCGACCGACGAGTAGCAGCTCGAGCGACGGCGTAATGGTCTTTGGATCGGCCATCATATGGGTCAGGAGCACGCGGAACACCGAGTCGTGAAGTGAGTCGACGACGTCGTCGTCGCGGCAGACCTTTCTCCCCAGCGCGCCGTCGGCTCGAATGAATGCGTCGAGCGAGTCACTCAGCATCTTGCGCGCACGACGAGCCATCACCTCGATCTCCGGTATCCGGATGTTGATCTTCGGCTTTTCGGCCAGCCTGATTGCGCTCTCGGCGATGTTGACCGCGTGATCGCCTACGCGCTCGAGATCGTTGGATACTTTGATTGCGCCGATGATGAATCGAAGGTCGCGCGCCATGGGCTGCTGCAGCGCAAGTAGCTCGACAGCGGCCTGCTCGACCTCGACCTCGAGGCGGTTCAGATCGGCATCGCCGGCGATGACCAGGTTCGCCTTGTCCCGGTCACGGGTCAGCAGCGCGTCTACGGCGAGATCCGTTCGCTCCTCGGCCTTGGACGACATGCCGAGCAGCTGCTCCTTCAGCGAGCTGAGCTGGTCGTGGAAATGCCGGAATCCGGCGGTTGTCGCTGTACTGGTTTCTGGGCTCATCCGAATCTCCCGGTGATGTACGCATCGGTTCGCTCTTCGCGGGGACGCGTAAAGATCTGATCTGTCGGGCCGAACTCCACGAGCTCACCCGAATAAAAGAAAGCAGTATGATCGGACGCGCGCGCGGCCTGCTGAAGGTTGTGCGTCACGATGATGATCGTCAGCTCCTGTTTCAGCTCGTAGACGAGCTCCTCGATTTTCTGAGTGGAGCTCGGGTCGAGCGCGCTGGCGGGCTCGTCGAGCAGCAGAACCTCCGGCTGGTTGGCGAGCGCTCGCGCGATGCATACGCGCTGCTGTTGCCCGCCAGAAAGACCGAGCGCCGAGGTGCGAAGCCTGTCTTTCACTTCATCCCATATAGCGGCACGCCGCAGCGACCGTTCCACGATCTCATCGACCGAGTCCGCGTCGGCAACGCCATTGATGCGTGGGCCGTAAGCAACGTTCTCGTAGACGGATCTGGGGAAAGGATTCCAGCGCTGGAACACCATTCCCACGCGCTGCCTGAGCGCGACGACATCGAGAGAAGGATCGTAGACACTTTTTCCGTCGAGCGAAAGATCGCCGTCATGGCGGATTCCGGGTATGAGATCGTTGAGCCTGTTGATCGATCGCAGAAATGTCGATTTGCCACAACCGGACGGGCCGATGAGCGCCGTGACCGACGCGGGTGGAACTGCCATCGAGATTTGCTTCAGTGCCTGCTTTTTCCCGTACCAGAAGGAGAAATCACGAGCCTCAATGGTTCCCACACGGTTGGTGTCGGGCTGAGTCTGCACTGGAGCTACAGCTGTCATCCGAACCGCCCGGTGATATAGGATTCGGTTCGCGGGTCCTGGGGTGCTGTGAACAGCTGCCGGGTCGAGGCAAATTCGACCAGCTCGCCCATGAGGAGAAAGGCGGTGCCATCTGAAACGCGCGCCGCCTGCTGCATGTTGTGGGTAACTATCACGACTGTGACGGTCTGGCGCAGCTCGTATACAAGCTCCTCGACCTTCTGTGTACTGAGCGGATCGAGAGATGCCGTGGGCTCGTCGAGCAGAATCACACGGGGACGCGTGGCGAGAGCGCGCGCGATGCACAGGCGCTGCTGCTGTCCACCCGAAAGTGCTATCGCGCTCTCGTCGAGCCGATCCTTCACCTCCGCCCAAAGTCCCGCGCGCTGAAGCGCTTCTTCGACGATCTCACCGGTCGCTCCGCGTGCTGCATGTGACTTCGCATCGACCCGCAAGCCTGCCGCGACGTTCGCGCGAATCGACATTGTGGGAAACGGGGTCGGCCGCTGAAACACCATTCCCACATGGCGACGAACTGCGACGGGGCTCGAGCCATCACCATAGATAGAGCTGCCGAGGATTTCCACCGAGCCCTCGACCCGCGCGTTGGGAACGGTCTCGTGCATTCGGTTGAAGCAGCGGAGAAGCGTCGACTTACCGCACCCCGAAGGACCAATGATCGCTGTCACCGCATTCTGTGGAATCGAGATGGACACATCTCTGACTGCGGCCGTGTTGCCGAAGAAAGCCGACAGATGACTCGCCACGATGCACGGCTTTGCCGCCTCCGGTGCAACGACCGGCTCTGACGCGCGCAGCTGGACCAGGGGCGTCACGGGCGCCGTGGGCCGAGGGGGCTTCTCGCGCACCATTTCAGTCGACTGGAGCGCCAAACCGGGACCTCGTCGCAAAGCGAGCTGCAAGGCTGATGACAAGAACGATTGATATCAGGACGAGAGCGCCTGCCCACGCCAGCTGGTGCAGCTCCTCGTATGCGTTCGTGGCATAGGTGAAGATCTGAAGCGGGAGCGCTGCAATTGGCTCCCGGATCGAGGTCGACCAGAATTGATTGCCGAGCGCCGTAAAGAGCAGCGGTGCCGTCTCGCCAGCAATTCTCGCGACAGCAACGAGCGCACCTGTCACGATTCCAGCGAGGGCGGTGCGAAGCACGACGGAAATCGACGTTCGCCATTTGGGGTAGCCGAGTGCGAGCGCGGCCTCACGCAGCGAAGTTGGCACAACGAGCAGCATCTCTTCCGTCGTCCTGGTGACGAGGGGGATCATCATTGCTCCCAGGGCAACGCCGCCTGCCAGCGCCGAGAAGTGACCGATCGGACGAACCAGGACCTCCCAGGCAAAGATGCCCATCACTATCGACGGAAGCCCATTCAGCACATCGGCAAGAAAGCGGACGGAGTGTGCAAGCGGAGTCGACTTCTTTTCAGCGAGATACAACCCTGCCCCGATGCCAATGGGAAGTCCAATCGCGCTCGCAATTCCAATGAGGATGAGCGTTCCAACGATTGCGTTGGCCATCCCTCCCCCCGGCTCACCCACGGGTTTAGGCATGTGGGTGAAGAAGGCGAGCGAGATGGAAGAAGCACCTTTGACGATCAGGTGCCAAAGAATCAGCAGTAGCGGAAGCGTTGCGAGAACGGCACAAAGATATGTCAGACCGATCATCACGCCGCTCACGACATGGCGCCTGCGTGCAGTTTTCACGAGGCCCGATTCCTCGATACGCTCCACACGAGCCAGCGGGCGATCGCATTGACGATGAGTGTGATGACAAAGAGAATGGCGCCCACCGCCATCAACGCTGACAGATGCAAGTCGTTGGTTGCCTCGCTGAACTGATTTGCGATGAGCGACGCCATCGTGTAGCCCGGAGCGAATAACGACGCCGATATTTCAGCGCGGTTCCCAATCACCATCGTTACCGCCATCGTTTCACCGAGGGCTCGGCCGAGCCCGAGCATTATTCCACCGATGATTCCGGACTTGGCGTAAGGAATGACGGCGTCGCGGATCATCTCCCACCGGGTGGCCCCAAGAGCGAGCGCCGCTTCCCGCTGTGATCGTGGTACCGCCATCAGCACCTCACGCGAAACCGAGGAGATGTACGGAAGGGCCATGATCGCTAATATGATTCCGGCGGCAAGCATGCTCGGGCCATACGCAGGACCGGTGAAAAGTGGTGTCGCACCAAGGTGCAGTGTGTCGCGCAAGAACGGCATCACGTGTTGGCGGAGTATCGGGATCAGAACGAAAATGCCCCAAAGTCCGTAGACGACGCTTGGAATAGCAGCCAGGAGATCAACGAGGAAGCCAATCGGCTGACGCAGCCACAAAGGCGAGAACTCGGAGAGGAATACGGCAATTCCAATTGCCAAGGGTGTTGCGATGATAAGGGCGACAGCCGACGAGACCAGAGTTCCGAACAGCGCCGGGGCTGCTCCGAAATGACCGGCCGCGACGTCCCAATCGCTGCTGGTAATTATCGAAAATCCGAGCTTGGAGAAGGCAGGCCACGCCGCCGCGAAAATCGCCACTGCGATCGCGACCACAAGCGCGGGAACGACGAGCGCACAGGCAGCGGTTACGATTTCATATGCCTTGTCACTGAACGCTGACGCGTCGACGCGAAGCTTGCGCCGATCTTTTTCCAGCCACTCGACCGGAAGCGAAGTCACTTGGCGCCGGACAGATTGATCGTCGCCAGTCTGGCTTTGACGGTGGTGGCCATGTCTGTCGGCAGTGGGGCGTAATCGAGGGTGGATGCTTCCTTTTCTCCGTCGGTCAAAGCCCAGTTGAGGAAATCCACCAGCTTCTTGCCTTTTATGGAGTCAGGCTGGTTCTGGTAGACCAATATCCAGGTAAACGAGGAAATCGGATACGAACTGGCTCCCGGGGCATCGACGATCGAGATACGATAGTCCGTATTCGCAGGCAGCGCTTTGACGGCTCCAGCCGCCGCAGCGGTAACGGCCTCAACCGAGGCGGCGACGAACTGGCCGGACTTATTGCGGATGGCGGCGATGGGAAGGCTGTTCTGCTTTGCGTAGGCGAGCTCAACGTACCCGATCGATCCCGGAGTTTGTTTGATCTGACCGGAAACACCCTCGTTGCCCTTTGCGCCAAGACCGACAGGCCATTTGACGTCTTTCCCCTTGCCGACGCTCGCTTTCCACGACGGAACTGCCGTGCTCAGATAGTCGGTGAAGATATACGTCGTACCGCTGCCGTCGGATCTATGGACGACAAGAATGTCCTGGGCGGGAAGCGCGACGCCCGCGTTGAGGGAAGCGATGCGCGCATCGTTCCACTTCTTGATCCGACCCGAGAAGATGTCGGCGATCACGGCAGGAGTGAACTTCAAGGCGGTGGTTACGCCGGGAAGGTTGTAGGTGATGACGTCGGCGCCCAGCACCGTGGGAAAGTGCAGAATGGGGCCGCCCTTGGCGCCCGCCAGCTCGGCATCGGACATCGGACTGTCCGACGCGCCGAAATCCACCGTCTCTTCAGAGAGCTGGCGAATTCCGCCACCCGAGCCGATCGACTGGTAGTTGATCTTCACGCCAGTCTGTTGGGCGTAGTCGGAGAACCACTTCGAGTAGATGGGATACGGGAAGGTCGCTCCCGCTCCGGTGAGATCGACCGATTGGCCGGAGGTCGAGCTTGTGGAAGACGCGGTGCCGGAATTGTTTGCATCTCCCTTGGCGCACGCTAACGCGAGGACCATGGGGACGATGAGCTTCAGGGCCTTCACGGAGAGCTCCTTGGGTTCGTTGGGAGGATTTACTACCTCAAAAATAGAGGCGCCCCCGGCAGGTCACGACGAACGTCAGGTAACGACATCGTCACAACCGCCGGAGGCGCTCTGGCGTCCTTTTATGAGCCGTCTAGAAGTTTGCCACGAGGTGCAAGAAGTACGTCTTGGTGGCTGCCGCGATCGCGCCGTTGTGCGGCGTGAGCTCCTGATAGTCGAGCGAAAGCGCGGTTTTCTTGTTGAGATCCCACGTCATTCCGCCAATGATCGTGTTCACATAGCTGTCGTTGTCACTGTTGGGCTTGAAGCGATCAAACCGCGCGACGAGCCCGAGGGGGAAAGTCGACCCTGAGCGCATGAGCTGAAACGGCTTGATCGCGGCAAAACCGGATATGAGGCGACCGGTGCTGTCGACTTCAACGATCGGTGATGCGAGTGTGTTTGCACCTGTCTCTTTCGCATCTTTACGAGTTGCCCACTCAGCGCCAAGCGAGAGACGCGGGTCCTTGATACCGAGAAAGACTCCTGCCCTCGTGCGGGGAAGGGAATTTCCTACCGGCCCGATCTGTCCGGCTCCGCCGCCGGCGAACGCGCTGCCGACAGCACCAATGTAGGTCCAGCCACTCAGCGCGAGTGTCTTCACGATGCTGTTGCTCGATGCGGCCAACGGTGTAAGGGACAGCCGCGCCGAGTAATCCTTGAACCGATCGGTCTCACGCGACGTATAGCCGGTCCCGTTCACGACCGTCGCATAGAACTCGCCGAACTTATTCGGAAGCGTGACGAGCGTGCCTGCACCCGCATCGGCCGACGAAAAGAATCCTGCGCGTTCAAGTGCGGTCTGCGAGATCCAGCGGGGCCAGAAGCCCTCGATGTGATCGATGACGACGTTGTGGATCAATCCCGCGCGCGCCGTCGCATTCCAGCTGGCGCTCTTGAGATAGTCGTACTGGAGGTACGCGTACTTCGCCCGGATCACCCAACCTTTATAGAACGCGTCGTTCGGCGCCGCAGTCTGTTGAAACACATCGGCGGTGATGCGAATGCTGGCGCGTTCCCCAGCGGGCATTCTGAACGTGAGATAAGCGCGCTCGAGATCGAATTTGTTCTGCGATTTCGACGGGCCCTTGTCGCCGCGGTACTGGAAGTTCGCGTAAAGAACGCCCGAGAAATCGACGGGGATTGAAACCGTTGCGGGAGCCGGTGCCGCGGGAGGAGGAGATGCCGGCGGAGGAGCCGGCCTGGTGGTGTCCGCCGGTTGCTGCGCCGCGAGAATCAGCGGCGCAGCGAACGCTGCCAGAAGCGCGGCGAGAGTGGTCCGCTTCATCGACCGCCTCCAACCTGGGTGTCGGCGACGCGAATCGTCTTGAGGCGGTTCTGGAGAGTCGCAACCATGGAAGCAGGCAGCGGGGCATAGTCGAGCGTGGCCGCTGATTTCTCGCCGTTCGTGTAAGCCCAACGCAGGAAGTTGACGAGCTTGGTGCCCTTTACTTTATCAGGCTGATTCTGGTAGACGAGAAGCCAGGTCATCGACGAGATCGGATAGGAATCCTTGCCCGGAGCGTTGACGATCGAGACGCGATAGTCGGTGTTCTTCGGGAGCTTCATGCTGGCTGCCGCGGCAGTCACCGACGCGATCGACGGCGAGACGAAGCGTCCATCGGCGTTGCGGACGTTTGCATACGGGAGCTTGTTCTGCTTCGCATAGGCGAGCTCGACGTAACCGATCGATCCGGGCGTCTGGCTGACTTGTCCAGCGACGCCCTCGTTGCCCTTTCCTCCGAGACCAACCGGCCACTTGATGTCTTTTCCCTTGCCGAGCGAGCCGGACCAGGAAGGACTCACGGTGCTCAGGTAGTCGGTGAAGATATAGGTAGTGCCACTGCCGTCCGACCGGTGGACGACGAGGATGTCGGAGTTGGGAAGGGACACCCCGCGGTTCTGTGCGACAATCCGCGCATCATTCCACTTGGTGATCTTCCCTTGAAAGATGTCGGCGATCAGATCGCCGCTCAGATTCAGCGGGCGGGCGACACCCGGCACGTTATACGTGATGACGACCGCGCCCATGACGGTGGGGAAATGAAGGACCGGTCCGCCCTTGGCACCCGCGAGCTCCTGGTCGCTCATCGGCCCGTCGGAGGCGCCGAAGTCAACGGTCTGCTCGGACAGCTGTCTGATTCCCCCGCCCGAGCCGATCGACTGATAGTTGATTTTGACGCCGGTGTTCTGGGCGTAGTCGGAGAACCACTTCGAATAGATAGGATATGGAAACGTCGCGCCGGCTCCGGTGAGATCGACGGACTGAGCCGAGGCGCTCCCTGCGAAAACGGCTGCCACTGATAAGGCGGCAGCGATGCTGCGGACGGTTTTGAACACTGGTGACTCCGTGAGAGGTAGTTTGACGCACCCGAAGCTCCCTCATTCACGTCACGGATGGCTACACGGTGTGTAAAGACTCTGTCACGACCACGCGGCAGCCACTTCGGGGAAGAAGATGCTGACAGTCGTCCCTGAACCCACAACGCTTGCCGCGCTGACGGATCCACCGTGCGCCTCCGCGAGGTGCTTGACTATCGCCAGTCCGAGCCCGGTGCCTCCCGCCTCGCGTGATCGGCCGGCGTCCGCTCGATAGAACCGCTCGAAGATTCTCGGAAGATGTTCCGGAGGAATTCCCGCGCCGGTGTCCGAAATCTTGAGCAGGATGCCGTTGCGGGCGACACCGCTCGTTATCGTGATTCGTCCTCCTTCCGGCGTATAGCGGATGGCGTTCTCGACGAGGTTCAGGATGATCTGCTCGAGCGCGGTTCGATCAGCGTGGATGACACTGGCGGCGGGATCGATATTCGTCTCGAGGGCGATCTCTTTTTTTTCGCCGGTTGCAGACACGCGTCCGAACACCTCTGCCGCCAATTCCGCGATTCGCACCGGCTCCGGTCTCGGCTTCCAGTGACCAGATTCGATCCGCGAAAGATCGAGGAGCTCGTCGACGATGCGCTGCATGCGCTGCGTGTTGCCGTATATGGTTCGCGCAAACTCCGTTCTTTTCTTGACAGGGATATCGGGATCCTGGAGAGTTTCGGCGAAGCCTCCGATTATCGTGAGCGGAGTGCGCAGCTCGTGGGAAACGTTGGCGACGAAATCGCGGCGCACCATCTCCATCTTTCTGATAGGCGTGAGATCGAACAGACCGACCACCGCGCCACCATTCACCAGCCGGCGCGCGGTGAGTGAGACGGTGTAACCTCCGATCACGACTTCTTCGGGCTCGGTATCTGTTCCTTTCAACGCGAGCGAAATTGCGCTGCGAAGGGCGACCTCCCGCGGGAGGTAATCGATTCCAAACGGAAGGGGGCGATCGATCGAAAGCAGGCGTCGACCGGTTTCGTTTAATCGGACGACGTCATGATTTGGCGAGATCGCGATGACGCCTTCGTTAAGGGTCTCGACAAGGGCAGATAGAACCGATTGTTCCGCCGCCAGCGCGGAGATGCGCGCTTCGAGCTGTTCGGCAAGACGATAGATAGCGTCAGAGAGATCGCCCACTTCGCCCGGAGCGGAGAGAGGTGGATGTCTCCGCCGTTCACCGGCGGCGATGGAACGGGCGACATCCCTCAATTCGGTGATCGGCCGGGAAACGGCGCGCGCAAAAAGAAGCGCGAGAATCGCCGCGAGCAGGAAAGAGATCAGCCCCGCGGTGATGACGCCATTGCGGGCGGCGCCGAACGATTCTTCGACTATTCGCGTTGTGACGGAGACACGCGCCGTGCCTCGAGGAGCGTTCACGGCGACGTAAAGCTGCTCCTCGCCGGTCGACGGACTCATCCGTCGCGCGGAGCCGATTCCGCTTGCCCGGGCGGCCACCACCTCAGGGCGCGACGAGTGGTTTTCGAGGCGATCCAGCGCGGGCCCGTCGAATTCCGAGTCGCCGGTTACGTGGCCTGTCGAGTCGATAAGGGTGATCCGATGTCCGGTGGCGACACCGGCCGCGTCGGCGAGAGAATCAGCATCGAGGCCGACTCGCCACTGCATCGCAACGAGGCGCGCCTCCCCCGCCAGATCGTGAACCGCCTGATCCGTAATGCTCGAGTGCAATTGCCTGTCGATGATGACCACGACGGAGATCACCATCACCGCAACGATCACCAGCGACTGGAGAAGCAGTCGTTGCGCGAGCTTCACGACCGCTCTGAGACGTTCTTGATTCGATAGCCGAAGCCGCGCACCGTTTCGATCAGATCCCCGGCATCGCCGAGCTTGGCGCGCAGACGCTGAACGTGCATATCGACGGTGCGGGTCTGAATGTCGGGCGCCGCCTCCCATACGATTTCGAGCAGGAGATTGCGGGGCTGGACCCGTCCTTTTCGCTCCGCCAGCAAGAGCAGCAGCTTGAATTCCGTGGGAGTGAGATCGATCTCCCGGCCCTCAACGGTGACCCGATGCGCGGTCGAGTCGATCTTGAGCGGCCCGATCTGTCTCACGTCGCCGGTATCGGTATGACCGGCTTTGACGCGCCGCAAAATCGCGGCGACGCGAAGAACGAGCTCCTGTGGGCTGAATGGTTTGGTCAAATAGTCATCAGCGCCGAGCGTCAGGCCTTTGATCCGATCGCTCTCTTCGCGGCGCGCGGTTAGCATCAGCACGGCGATTCCGGATGTCGCGGAATCGCCTCGCAGCTCTTCCATGACCTCGAGACCGGAGAGTCCGGGCAGCATCAGGTCGAGCACGACAAGCGCCGGCTTCTCGCGTTTGGCTGCCGCCAGTCCGTCGGTTCCGCTGGTGGC
>DASXYR010000137.1:0-12948 GCA_036502385.1 Gemmatimonadaceae bacterium | reverse complement strand
CGGTCAGTTAGAGAATCAGCCTACGCTTCCTTCGAGGGTAATCCCGAGGAGCTGCTGCGCTTCGACAGCGAACTCCATCGGCAGCTCCTTGAAAACCTCACGGCAAAACCCGCTCACGATCATCGACACCGCGTGCTCGGCGCTGACGCCGCGCTGCTTGCAGTAGAAGATCTGATCCTCTCCGATCTTGGATGTCGAGGCTTCGTGCTCCAGCGTCGCGGTATTGTTCTGCACCTCGATATATGGGAAGGTGTGCGCGCCGCATTTATTTCCGATGAGCATCGAGTCGCATTGCGTGTAGTTGCGCGCGCCATCCGCCTTGGGAAGCACGCGCACCAGCCCGCGATAGCTGTTGTTGCCTTCGCCCGCCGAAATTCCCTTCGAGACGATCGTCGACTTGGTGTTCTTCCCGATGTGGATCATCTTGGTGCCGGTATCGGCCTGCTGCTTCTTGTTGACGACGGCCACCGAGTAGAACTCACCGACCGAATTGTCGCCCTGAAGGATGACGCTCGGATACTTCCAGGTGATGGCCGATCCAGTCTCGACCTGCGTCCATGAGATCTTGGAATTGATGCCTGCGCACTTGCCGCGCTTGGTGACGAAGTTGTAGATGCCGCCTTTTCCCTCGGCGTCTCCGGCGTACCAGTTCTGAACCGTCGAATACTTGACCGACGCATTGTCGAGCGCGATCAACTCCACCACCGCCGCGTGCAATTGATTCTCGTCGCGCTTGGGCGCGGTGCATCCCTCGAGATAGCTGACCGACGCGCCTTCGTCCGCAATGATCAGCGTGCGTTCGAACTGTCCCGTGTTGCGGCTGTTGATGCGGAAGTAGGTCGACAGCTCCATCGGGCATTTCACGCCCTTCGGCACGTACGCGAACGAGCCATCGCTGAACACGGCGGCATTTAGCGCCGCGAAAAAGTTGTCGCTGTGCGGAACGACGGTGCCGAGGTATTTCTCGACGAGCTCCGGATGATTCTGAACGGCTTCGCCGAACGAGCAGAAGATGATCCCGAGCTTGCCGAGCTCTTCCTTCATCGTCGTGCCAACCGATACGCTGTCGAAGATCGCGTCAACGGCTACGCCGGAGAGAAATTTCTGCTCCGTGAGCGAGATTCCGAGCTTGTCGTACGTGCGCAGCAGCTCCGGATCGACTTCGTCGAGGCTCTGAAGCGGCTTCACGCTTTTCGGCGCCGAGTAGTAGACGAGTGAGTTGTAATCGATTGGCGGGTATTTGACATTGCCCCAGTGGGGCTCCTTCATCGTCAGCCAGCGGCGGTAAGCCTTGAGCCGCCACTCGAGCATGAATTCGGGCTCGGTTTTCTTCGCGGAAATGAGGCGGATGATGTCCTCACTGAGTCCAGGCGGAACGGTGTCCGTCTCTACGTCGGTGACGAACCCGTACGCGTATTCGCGATTGACCAGCGCCTCGATTCCCGAACCCATTCCAACTCCTTGGCGTTTCCCTACGTCCTTCGTAGATTCAATCTAAAGTAATCCTGTCGGGATAGTCAAGCGAAGACGCGTCTTCCTATCCCGTTGTCTCGTCAGCACTTACGCGGCACGACCATGCACAGAGCGGGCCGCATTCCCTACGTTAGAGGACCAAAGTGACGGGTGCCTCCAGACCGGTTTTCGAATCGCAAGAGCCGCGTTCCGAGTTCGAGGCGGTTGCATCTGTGAGTGAAGTGCCCGAGGGAGCCACTCTGCAGCGGGTGCGCTCGGGCGGGGACGCGGTTTGTCTGGTGCGACACAACGGGGAGATCTCTGCCCTGAGCGATATCTGCACTCATCAGCACTTTTCGATGTCGCTTGGGGATGTTCTGGGAGATGGGACGCTTCAGTGCGCCTGGCACGGCGCGCGGTACGACTGCCGAACTGGAGAGGTAAAGCAGGATCCCGCGACAAGTCCTCTCCCTGTTTTTCAGGTTCGTCTCGAGGGCGACAAGATACTGGTCGGGCCCCGGTGCAAGCGCATCGACGGACGGTACGAGCCATCGACCGCACGGGTGCCATGAACATCCGCTCAGATTTTCCGCTGCTGGTCAAGAATCCGGATCTCCACTACCTCGATTCGGCCGCGACGTCGCAGAAGCCGCGCGTCGTTCTGGACGCGCTCGTCGATTTCTACGAGACTGCGAACGCCAATCCACACCGGGGCGCCTACGCCTTGTCGGTTCGGGCGACCGAGTGTTACGCGCAGGCACGCGAGCGCATCGCCCGATTCCTTGGCGCCGGGGACCCGGATTGCCTCATCTTCACGCGCGGAACGACGGAAGGTCTGAACCTCGTAGCGGGAACGTGGGGCCTGGAAAACGTCGCGCGCGACGACGAGATCGTGGTGACGGCGATGGACCACCATGCGAACTTCGTCCCCTGGCAGGTGCTCGCAGCCAAAAATGGGGCGAAGTTCAGAGTGTGTGAGCTGACCCCCGATGGGAGAATCGATCTTGATTTCCTTAGCGGACTACTCAACAAGCGCACGAAGATTGTCGCGTTCAGCCACGTCTCGAACGCGCTCGGCACCATAAATCCCGTGGAAGACATCGCGCGCCTGGTGCGCGCGAAGACGGGTGCCCTTCTGGTGTGCGATGGCGCGCAGAGCGCTCCGCATTTTCCAGTCTCCTTCGACGCGCTGGGCGTCGATTTCTACGCCTTCAGCGGACACAAAATGCTGGGGCCGATGGGAATCGGAGGACTGATCGGGAAGCGCGAGATACTCGAAGCAGTGCCCCCGTTTCAGACGGGAGGCGACATGATCGAGTTCGTTTACGACGACCGCACGACGTGGAATGTGCTCCCGCACAAATTCGAGGCAGGGACTCCGAACGCCGCAAACGCAGTGGGCCTCGCCGCGGCTGTCGGTTATCTGGAAAAAATCGGAATGGATCGAGTGCGACAGCATGAGCGGGCGCTGATGACCGTCGCGCAGGAGCGACTCGAAGCCATCGAGGGGATCCACATCTATGGACCACCCGCTGCCGAGCGGAGCGGAGTGGTGAGCTTCACGATGAGCGACGTGCATCCTCATGACCTCGCGACCGTTCTCGACGGCGAAGGCGTCTGTATTCGAGCCGGGCACCACTGCGCGCAGCCGTTGATGCGGCGACTCGACGTCCCGGCGACGGCTCGCGCGTCCTTCTATGTCTACAACGACGAGCGCGACATCGATGCGCTCGTCACCGGAATCCTGAAAGCGCGCGAGATTTTTTCATATGTCCCGTCCTGAAACCTCCGCCGAACTCTCGGCGCTTTATCAGGAGCTGATCCTCGATCATTACCGGCGGCCGAGAAACAAGGGCACGCTCGAGAACGCCGACGCGAGCGTGGAGATGAAAAACCCGCTCTGCGGGGACGAGATCTGTCTCCAGGTCGCGTTCGAGGGAGCCTCGGTCTGCGATTTGAAATTCGCTGGACGCGGCTGTTCGATCTCCCAGGCCTCGGCGTCGATGATGACGCAGCTCGTGAAGGGAAAAAGTGCCGACGAGATAGAGGCGATACGGAGCCGCTTTCGCGATCTCATGCTCGGTGACCCGAGCGCCGCAGACGATCAAGCCCTGGGATCGCTTCGCGCCTTGTCCGGTGTGGCGAGATTCCCGGCGCGCGTGAAATGCGCGCTCCTCGCGTGGAATGCGCTGGAGACGGCGTTGTTGGAGCGTGCTGGCTGACACAAGCGCCGGCGCCTAAAAGGTGTGCGAGACGATCGTCTTCAGCACCAGCCTGTCAGCAGCGCTGGTAAGTCCAAGCCCGAGTCCAGCTTCTACGTCCAACAATTTCCCGGCGTGGTCGGCCACGGCAAAGAGCGAATGCTGCGCGTTTGCGAAGTGGCGAAGCTCTCCAAAATCTGCGTAGTACTCGAGCGCGCCTGCCCATTCTGCGCTGGGGTTGTATGCAACCCGCGCTGATGGGGCGAAATCGAGTCGAGCGATGCCGTCAAACGAAGTATCGAGAATCGAGTTCGCTATGAAATCCCAGCGACCAGACCGTGCTCCCACTATTGGCCGTATCTCGCCTCCAAAGCGCGACTGATCCCACGCTCGCGAGTTACGACTGAACTCGAAGTTGACGCCATAGAAAAAGCGGCGCGTTTCCGCGTGCGGCAAGGCGAAGAGAGCGCGCAGCTTCGCACCCTCAAGAAGAACCCTGCCGTCACGATCGATCGTGTAAACCGGAAGATAGAGGCCCGCCTCGAGCCAGTCGTGCACGCCATAGGCCCACTCGAAGGCGCCATTAAGCGACCCTTGCGGCGTTATTCCGCCGAGAAAGGCAGGAGTCGTGTGTCCGCGGGGGGTGAAGTTGGCGTGAACGGTGAGGTTGAATTCCCCGGGAGAAGCCAGCTCTCCTGTATAAACCTGTATCTCATCGGTCTGGGCGGCGACGGATCTGGCCATGAACAGGAACGCAGCCAGAATTGCCGGTCGCAAAATGTTTGAACCAAAGGTGGGTCCGCCCATGTCCAAATAATATGCATTGCTCCCAACAGTGGCGTTCAATGACTGACAAGGCTCGTCCGCGTCGGCACCAAGCTCTGGCATGGAATGCGCTTGTAGAAGCTCTGTCCATTCCAATCGCACTGACCGACCATGACAACTCCGACGCCGCTTCCTGCATCCGAGACGTACTCAACCGAACTCTTGCCGCGCGACACATTTCGAACTCTTGTCGCGATAGCAATCGTGCTGCTGACGATTGGCGGCTGGATCTATGTGCTGATGATCCCGGTGGATCGATTTGCGCTAAGCTCGCAGACGCGCCTGTGGTGGATCGAGCAGATCACGGGTTTTGTGCTCGCGATCGTCTGCATCGCCATCGCACTCCGCAAGCGGTCGTTTCTGACACTCGCTTTCTGGCTGACGATCTATTCGATGATATTCGACATCGTGCGCTGGTATTTCGAGTTCAAGGAGGGACAGCCGACGATTCCCATCGCGCTGGTTCTCTACGCATTATTCATTTGGCGGCTTCAGCTCGCCCGGCGCACCGTTGCGGCTGAGGGACAAATCGTAGCGGTTTAGCGGCGGGACAATGGCCGGAGTGGCGAACTCCGGTCCCTTCGATAACTATTTATCGTGGGGAACAGCGTGGTGTCTTACGGCGCATCTTCTGATTCTCGCTCCTGCCTGATCACAGGCGGCGGCCTGCGCTCGCCGCTGTTCGCGGTTGGATTCGCTTTGATTGGAATCGCCACCGTCCGCGCTGACTCCTTCGCCCAGACCCAGCTTCAGAACACATCGGTCCAGAATTCACAGGCGCTCATCGATTCGAGCGAGATCAATCATCGGGCGCGGAGTCTTCAGGACAGATTCGAGAGACGGCGCAGGCAGATGCTGCCGAAGTTCTACGCCGGAACGGCGGATCATTGCCTCATCGTCGGCAGATTCTGCGAGTGGCATCCGAAGCTCGAGGCGGATGTAGTCCCCAGCGAGGGAGACAACATTCGCCGGGCGCGGGGCGAATTGTTGGCCGAGCTGGCACGAGCCGCGACGGCGGTGCCCGGCGATGACTGGATCGCCGGCCAGCGCATCCGTTACCTGACCGAAGCCCACGACACCAGTGCCGTCGCGGTGGCGCGATCGTGCCAGGCGACCAAATGGTGGTGTGACGCGCTTCTCGGACTCGCGCTGCACGTGAATCAGGACTTTGTCGGTGCCGACAGCGCCTTCTCGGCCGCGCTCGCCGAAATGCCTCCGCTGACGCGCTGCCACTGGATGAATCTCTCCCCCCTTCTCGACGACGATATCAGAGGGACGTACAGGAAGATGTCATGCGCGCAGCGCGAAGCGCTCAACGCGAGAATATGGTGGGTGGCGGATCCGCTGTTCATGGTCGCCGGCAACGAGCGGCGAACGGAGCACTTCTCGCGGGTTCTCCACACCGCGCTGCAGAGCGACGCCGCGAACACCTATGGCCTGAGATGGAGCGGCGATCTCGCGGAGCTCATTCTGCGGTTCGGCTGGGCGGAGAAGTGGACTCAAGAGCCCCCGGCGAACCCTTATCCAATCCCATCGCAGGTCTCGATCACCGGACACGAGCGTGAGCCCGGCTTCCATTTCTTCGCCACGCAGCGTCCACCCGACAGCGTCGGGCAAATCGCCGATTCGCTCTTCGAGATCGATCAATTTCCGCCGAGGGAGCAGTACTCGCCGGTTTACGCCAAGGGCTTCGTGCATCTCGATGCGCAGGTTGCCCGCTTTCGTCGTGGCGACTCCACGCAGGTGGTCGCTGCGTTCGACGTAACCGCCGACACCATCTTCTCCAGGCACAAGTTCGCCGCCGCGGTCGTAGCGATGGGAGATGAAACCGCGACGCCGGCCATCGCCGAGATCGCTGAGTCGCCGGTGAAAAATGTTCTTACGGTGAAGACGCCCTGGAAATCGCAGCTCGTCGGCGTCGAGCTGCTCGCGCAGGACAGCGCGGCCGCGGCCCGGTGGCGATCCGGGCTCGCCACGATTCCGCTGGACTCTGCGCGCATCAGCGTGTCGGATCTTCTCTTTGTCGACGACGGGCAGTCGCTGCCGACTGATTTGACCGAGGCAATTCCGCGAGCGCATGGCGGGACGAAGTTCGATCGGGGCAAACAGGTTGGGCTGTTCTGGGAGCTGTACGGAAAGGCTCCGGCTGACAGCGCGCTCCCGATGTCGCTGACGATCACACCAGTGGACGAGGGGTTTCTGCGGAGGGCGTTCAGAGCACTTCGGATCTCGCCAAAGGTGTCGCCGCTGAATATCCGCTGGCACGAAAACGGGGCGGCGGGAATGCTATCGGCGAGATCGGTTCTATTGGATCTCTCGCTGGTTCCCGCGGGGAAGTACGCGGTGAAGCTCGAAGTCGGGAATTCCCCGGCGGCGACGACATCGCGGATCATCGAGATCCAATAGCTTTCACAACTCATGAATGCCGGCGAAAGCTGCATAGCCAACATCGGGCCCCGTGAACGGCAGAAGCGACTCATCTTCGGCGTGACCGCGCTGTTTCTCAGCGTGGTGATTTCGGCGATCTTCGTGATCGAGGGCGTGCGGCCGATCTGGCGACTCGTGCTCTTCGTGCCGCTGTTCACGGGGGCGCTGGGTTTCTTTCAGGCGCGGGACCGAACGTGAGTGAGGCTCGCATCGCGCGGTCTGCGCGATCTGGACAGCGGCCCGCAACCAATCATCGACGCCGAGGAGCGGGCGCAGATTCAGCGTCAGGCGCGGGCGGTGTACGTCAAGGCTTTCGTATCCGCCGCGATCCTTACCGCGATCGCACTGCTAAACTAATCTTCAACCGATCGTTTTTCGCAATCAGCCAGAGGAACAGATGCGTTCGTATTTCGCAGCAGCTTTCATGGGCATTGGAGGAATCTTCCTCTCTTTTGCCGCTGTAGTGTTCATCATTGAATACTTCACGAGCCGAACCGATGCCGTCCACCAGTTGCCGACGATGACCGCACTGGGGACGTTGACGCTGGTGGGTGGGGGAGTGCTGTTCGCGCTCGGATATCTTCTCAATCGCATGAGGCCGGCGCGCACTGACGGTCGTTGAAGCAGCGGTCGAGAGCCTTCAATACGCGATCGCCGCGGAGCGCAGCGGTGCGGGTCGCGTCGAGCTCTGCATAAATCTCGATGAAGGCGGCACGACACCACCCGTAGAACTGACCTCAGCGCTTGCCGCTGAAATCAGAATTCCGCTCTTCGTGCTGGTGCGGCCTCGCGCCGGTGACTTCGTCTACTCGGTGGAAGAAATCGAGACAGTCCTCGAAGATATCGAGGCAGCTCGCGACCTCGGCGTCGATGGAATCGTGACGGGTGCCCTGACGGCGGAAGGTCGCATCGCCGTGGCGGAAACGCGCGCGTTCGTTGAAGCGGCAGGTGGCCTCCCGGTCACCTTCCACCGCGCATTCGATATGGTGGCTGATCCGTCGCAGGCGCTCGAGGAGCTGGTAGACATTGGCGTTCGGCGCGTCCTGACTTCGGGTGGGAAATCCACGGCGCTGGAAGGAGTTGGCGTTATCGCCAAACTGGTAGAGCAGGCGCGCGACAGGATCACGATTGTGGCTGGGAGCGGAATTCGGCGGAACAATGTGCGCGAGGTGATCGAGCGAGCGAGGGTGAAGGAGGTGCACTCGCGGTTCATCGACGAGCCTCGAATGCATCGTCTTGTAGAGCTCGCGACCCGCTAATGGCTCATAGTTCAGAGCTTGGTATCACCCAGCTCTTTCAGCCTGTGAATCACGAAACGTCGCTCGGGTTCCTGGGTGACGAGCTCCAGCGTCCGTCGATAAGCAGCGACCGCATCGCTCACGCGCCCCAGTCGCTTATATAGGTCTCCGCGCGCGGCGTGCGCGAGGTAGTAGTCGTCCAGTTCGCCCCGCGCGATGATCGCATCGATGAGCTTCAGTCCTTCCTCTGGCCCGTCGCGCATCGCGACCGCGGCAGCACGATTCAATGCAATCACGGGCGAAGGATCCGCCTGGAGCAGCACGTTGTACAATCCCACGATCTGGCCCCAGTCCGTCGAGGTCGCGTCGCGGGCCTCCGCGTGCACCGCCGCTATCGCAGCCTGCAGAGTGTACGGCCCGACGCGCCTCGAGCTCAGCGCCCTCTCGACCAGCGAGACTCCTTCTGCGATTTGCTCGCGATTCCAGAGCGATCGATCCTGCTCCTCGAGAAGTACCAGCTCACCTTCAGACGATGCTCGTGCCGGCCGTCGCGCTTCGTGGAGCAGCATGAGAGCAAGCAATCCAATCGCCTCCGGCTCGGGCAGTAGCTCGACCAGCAGTCGGCCGAGGCGGATTGCTTCCGCCGATAGGTCCTCTCGGGTGAGAGAAGCGCCGCTCGATGCGAGATATCCCTCATTGAAGACCAGATAGATCACGTGCAGAACGCTGTCGAGTCGGGCCGGGAGGTCTGGAAGCGACGGAACTTCGTAGGGGATTCCGGCGTCGCGTATCTTCGCCTTCGCGCGAACGATCCGCTGTGCGAGCGTCGGCGCGGGTGTGAGAAAAGAGCGCGCGACTTCCTCGGTCGTCAGTCCGCAAACCTCGCGCAGGGTGAGAGCGATCTGCGCATCGGGACTCAATGCCGGGTGACAGCATGTGAAGATCAGGCGAAGCCGGTCGTCGTCCACTCCTTCTTCGACCTCCGGCGCGTTGGTTTGCGCAAGGCGATCCAGCACGTTTGCATTGGCAGAGTCGAATCGATCGGTTCTGCGCAGTCGATCGATCGCCTTGAACCGCCCCGTAGAAATGAGCCATGTGCGCGGGTTCGCGGGCAGGCCATTCTCCGGCCAGCTTTCCAGCGCGGCCGCGAACGCATCGTGCAGCGCCTCCTCGGCCAGATCGAAATCACCAAGCAGCCGAATGAGTGTCGCGAGGACCCGGCGCGAATCAGAGCGATAGATCGCTTCGACGTGATCGCGCACGTCGCGCCCGGAGTCCTCCTGCACGATGATTCCGGCCCGATCTCTAGCTCGTGAACTCCTGAACCGGCCGAACTTCGACCGACCCAGACCGCGCTCCGGGGATTCGCGAGGCGACCTGGATTGCTTCATTCAGATCCTTTGCTTCGATCAGGTAGTAGCCGCCGAGTTGTTCCTTGGTCTCGGCGAACGGGCCGTCGGTGGTTGAAACTTTGCCGCCACGCGAGCGGACGGTGGTGGCGGTGTGCGTCGGCTGAAGAGCGTTGCCGCCGAGATAGTGACCGCTCTTCCTGATTCCCTCGGTGTAAGTCATGTAATCGGCGGACATTTTCCCAGTCTCCTCTCTGGGTCTCTTCAACCACTGTTGTTCGTCGTCGTAGATAAGGCAAAGGTATTTCATCGGTTCCTCCGAATGTGGTTAGTGATTCCCTGCCAGTAGTCGTTCTCGGAGGGTCCAAATCGACATCGAGTTTTTGCTACGGCAGCGGAGCCATCACCTGTGGAGATCCGGTCAGCAGGCCGTGCCGTATCGCCAGCGCTTTGGCGGAGGCGTTGGCGACAGGTTCGACGACAGCTCGCATGCGCGTGCTCAGCCGCACCGGCAGCTGAAGCGTAAGGCTCTCGGTACCGCGTCGTACTACGAGCGGAATGGTGGTCAACGAGGTTCCGGCGTAGCGCCCGCGGAAAGTCTCGAACGAATCATCGTTGGTGATCATTACGTCGCCGATGGAGACGATCTGATCTCCCACGGCCGCACCGGCAGCAGCGGCGGCGCTGGCGGGCCCAATCTGACTGATTTTGAGTCCAGTGCTGTCTACAGCCGTACCGATTCCAAGCCGTGGCTCGCGAATCGTGTCACCATGAAAGCGAAGGCCCGCAAGCTCGAGGACGGAGTCCACCGGCAAAGGCTCACGACCATCGACGTAGCGCCTGGCGAACTCGGCAAATGACTTTCCATTCGCCGCGCGACTGACCTCGTTCCACCATTCCGCACCGGTGAACCCCCTGTGCTGCTGCTTGTATGTAGTGACGTAGAGTCGCCTCATCACAAAATCGAGGCTGCTGCGGTTGTCGCTGGCGTCGCGGATCATGACGTCGATGAGAAATCCGATCAGGCCGCCCTTCGGATAGTACAGTCCACCACTGCCGTCGGTGACATTGATCCACGAATTGAGCGACGCATCGCTGACTGCAGTTGGAGGTGCGCTCGCGACGGAGGCTATCTCGCCAGCGATGAAATCGAAGAATCTCGTGCTGTCGTTGACGCCTCCACGAACGGTGGCGAGCGCGCCGTAGTAGTCCGTCACGCCTTCGCTGACCCAGAGCCAGGTTGTGGGCTGCGCGTCGTCATAGCGGTACGGCACGAGATCGGCTGGGCGAAGGCGCTTTACGTTCCACGCGTGGAAGAACTCGTGGGAGTAAAGGCCGGCGAGGTAGTCGGCGTCGAGCTGCGACGTGAGAACTTCGTCGACCTGGGAAGCCTGGTGCTCCAACCCCCCGCCATTCACAACAGTGTCCGAGCGCTGGAAAATCGTGTAATTGCGGAATGGGGCTTCGCCGAAAAGAGCGATGTCGACCGGGACGAACTTGTGAAGCCACGCGAAGGTTCGATCGCGGCGCGCCGTCGTGAGACTCGCGGCGGGATACCACGCGAGGCGAATCCAGCGATCCGCGACCTTGGTCGAGTCGATCGCGAATCGCCCGACGTAAAATGGCATGTCGGTGAGATCGTGATAGTTGCTGGCGGTGAAATTGTTTGAACCCGCGGCGGGATCCATTCCGGTCGCAACTCGCCATGACGGTTCCGTCCTGACGCTTACGTGCGCGGGCCAATTGAACCCGCGCCCAGTGGGATAGAGGAAGAGGTTGGTGCCGTTGAAGAAGGCGAAGTTCGGCGACGTCCATGCTACTGCACGATCCACAGCGTCGGCGAGATACTGAAAGGACACGCGCACGTTACCGGCGGAGCGCGGCTGGATCTCCCACGTCTGGAAGTCGAGCTTGCGCCATTGCAGCGGAGCACCGTTTGCAGTGGGCGAAAAGTCCGATACGCGACGCGCAAACCAGAGGACCGTGTAGTGTCCCGGCGACCACGCAGGAAGCGAGAGAATCACCGGGGCTGCGCTCGCGACCTGAAAGGACATCGTGACGCCCAGCTGGCGGCGTCCGGCGGCCGCGGAATCAGCCGTGACTTCGTATCTGATATCGGTGATGGGAGCGGATATACGCGCCGCCTGCGCGCGCGCAGCGTTCGCAATCGTTAGAACGACGAGGAGTGATACAAAGAATCGAATCATGAGCTCTCCGGAACCTTTGAGACTCTTTGGACAGTATGTATGGAGCGAGGGTTGGCAACGTATCTCACGGGAGTGAATCGGTGCAGCCGGCTTCGTGTTGGCTGTCAGTCATTTCGCAACGCCTGCGTGCCGCTCGTGACATCGTACTGAGGAAGAGCACGTGGTGTAACTCATACGTTAGCTTCAGTCGAACACTCTCGAAATATGGGTCACACATGAAAATTTGCACTGCGACCACGCTGGCGCTCTGCGTCAGCCTCTCCGGGGCGCTCTCGGCGCAATCGTCGCGTCTCGCTATCTCGCCCGTTCGTCCGGAGCCTGGTGCGATCGTTCGGTTGACGCTGACAGCCCCATCACCGAGCGGCGATTCGATCGTATCGATTCGCGGAACGATGGCTGGCGAGCCCCTTCATTTCCTGCCCGCGACGGTTGGAAGCTGGCACGCGATCGGCGGCGTGCCGGTCGATGCAGAGAACACGGTCGTTGCCAACGCCGAGATCAGGCATGCGTCGGGAAAAGTAGAGACGGTTCGCGCCCGTGTGAGCTTGCCGAAGATCCCACCGCCGGTGGCGCAGCCGCTGTCGGTGGACAGCACTTTCTCGCGGCCGCTTGACGCTGCTACACAGGCCAGGGTTGCCCGTGAAAACGAGCGCGCGCAGGCGATCGGGAGGCGCGCGCAGGAGTCGGCCCCGATGTGGACCGGATCGTTCATTCGCCCGCGATCAACCATCATCACGAGTCAATTCGGATCAGGCCGAGTGTTCAATGGCCGGCTGACGACCCGGCATTTGGGCGTCGATTTTCGCGGGGCCACCGGCGAACAGATCCGCGCCGCCAACCGCGGCGTCGTCGCGCTCGTGGACAGGTTCTTCCTCGCGGGAAACGTCGTCTATGTAGATCACGGTGGCGGCATAGTCACTGCCTACTTCCACATGAGCAAGCCGCTGGTGTCAGTGGGAGACACCGTGAGTCGCGGACAAGTCATTGGATTGATCGGCGCGACGGGTCGAGTGACGGGTCCCCACCTTCACTGGGCGGCAAGGTATGGTGCGATCACCGTGAATCCGCTCGACCTCGTGGCACTTGGCCGGAACTGGTACAGCGCCTCGCCTTCGCGGAAAGCCTTGCGGTCCTCCGCCTCGGCGAGGTAAGGACTCAGGCGGCTTCGTCGGCCTCCAGCGTCATCGCGATACCGCCGCTCCACGACGCAATCATGTTGTAGAGCCCGCACATGATCGCCGTGATGATG
>DASXYR010000136.1:0-11216 GCA_036502385.1 Gemmatimonadaceae bacterium | reverse complement strand
CGCCTACGTGTCCGGGATGTTTCATCTCGTGACCCACGCCTTCTTCAAGGCACTCCTGTTCCTCGGGTCGGGATCGGTCATTCACGCGATGCACCATGCCTACCACACGACGAACAGCCACGAAGACGCGCAGGACATGCGCAACATGGGTGGCCTCAGGAAATATCTGCCGGTCACCTGTGTTCTGATGTGGATCGCGACGCTGGCGATCTCCGGCATTCCGCCGTTCGCTGGGTTCTTCTCAAAGGACGAGATCCTCGGCGAGGTGTTCGCGCGCGCTCATGGGTCGAACCTCGCGAGCGCGACCTGGCTGGGAATGCCCGGAAGCGCCGTTCTCTACGCCATCTACGCGATTGGGCTCGCCGCCGCGCTGATGACGGCGATCTACATGACGCGGATGATGCTGTACACCTTTCACGGGCCAAATCGTACTGGCGCGACGGAAGAACAGCATCTGCACGAGGTCTCGTGGGTGATGACGGGCCCGGTGCTCGTGCTCGGAATCCTCACCGTGGTGGGCGGGTGGCTAAATCTGCCGCGTGTGATAACCGACATGGTTCCACTTGGCCGCCCGGCAATTCTCGAGCACTGGCTCGAACCGACGGTAGGTGCTGCCACCGCACGCCTCAGTGCGGGTACTCGTGAGATCCCCGTATCGACGGAGCAGTTGCTCATGCTGGGCGCGGTCGTGATCGCCGTCGCCGGAATAGCGTTCGCTCTCGCATGGCTCAAGCCGGCGCGCCTCGTTCCGAAGCGAGAGGCTCCCGCGGAAGAAGGCTTCGAACGGGTTGTAGCCAACAAGTATTACGTGGATGAAGGCATCGACGCGACAATCGTCAGGCCGACGTACGCCGTTTCGAAGACTTTCCTTTGGCGTGTGGTGGATGCAGGCTTGATCGACGGGCTTCTTGTCAACGGAAGCGCCGCGGTCGCGCGGGGCTTCGGCTGGGTTGGGTCGCGCCTGCAGACTGGCAACGTCGGCATTTATGCGTGGGTTCTCGTGGTCGGAGTCGTAGCACTCCTTGGCGCTTTCACCCTGCGGTGACCTGACGAATGAATGCCTTTCTAGAGTCGATCGGTTACAACAGCTGGGTGCTTCCGGCCCTCCTTCTCGTTCCGCTCGTCGGTGCGGTCTTGATTCTCATTCTGCCCTCGCGGGCAGAGCCGGCAAATGGCGGAGTCGAGAATCCGGTGGTACGTCAGGTCGCCTTCTGGCTGTTCATGATCGAGTTTGTGGTTTCCCTGGGCTTATGGTGGTCCTACAACCCGGCCGACAACGGATGGCAGGCTGCAATCGACATGGCCTGGATTCCCACGTGGGGCGTGCGCTTCACGCTGGGGATCGATGGCATCGCTCTGATGATGGTGCTGCTCACCACGTTCATCATGCCGCTCGCGGTGCTCGGAAGCTGGACCAGCATCCGCACAAAGGTACGCAGCTACTACGCGCTACTCCTCATTCTGACGTCGGGAATGCTGGGCGTTTTTCTTGCCCGCGACTTGTTCCTGTTCTATGTGATGTGGGAAGTCATGCTCGTGCCGATGTACTTCATCATCGGCATCTGGGGTGGCGAGCGACGCATCTATGCCAGCCTCAAGTTCTTCATCTACACGATGCTCCCATCGCTCTTGATGCTCGTCGCGATCATCTACCTCGGCTTGCACGTGCGGTCGGCCTCCGGCGCGCCGGACTTCAGCTACGATCACCTGCTCGCGGTCTCGACCATACCGGAGCGTACCGCGCTGTGGCTGTTCGCCGCCTTCTTCCTCGCTTTCGCGGTGAAGGTACCGATGTTCCCGTTTCATACGTGGCTTCCCGATGCACACGTCGAAGCGCCGACCGCCGGCTCCGTGATCCTTGCCAGCATCATGCTGAAGATGGGCACGTTCGGATTTCTGCGTTTCGCGCTGCCGCTCTTTCCCGGAGCGGCGATGAACCCGACGGTGCGGATGGTCATCCTGGTCCTTGCTGTCATAGGAATCATCTACGGCGCTCTGGTCGCGATGGTCCAGCCTGACTTCAAGAAGCTGGTAGCGTATTCCTCCGTGAGCCATCTGGGCTTTGTAATGCTCGGCATATTCGCGCTGACGCTTCAGAGCGTTCAGGGCGCGCTCATGATCATGATCAATCACGGCATCTCGACGGGCGCCTTGTTCCTTCTCGTCGGAATGATCTATGAGCGGAGACACACACGCCTCATCGACGCATACGGCGGGATCGCGCGGGTAGTACCGCTCTTTGCCGCGATGCTCACGTTCGTGTCTCTCAGCAGCATCGGACTTCCCGGGACGAACGGCTTTGTGGGTGAGTTTCTGGTGCTTCTGGGGGCGTTCAAGACGTATCCAGTTCTCGCCCTGATCGCGACCACCGGAGTGATCTTCGCGGCGGCGTATCTGCTCTGGGCGATTCAGCGAATTCTCTTCAATCCGCTGGACAAGCGAGAGAACACGCACATCCCCGACCTGAACAGGCGCGAGCTCGCTCTACTGGTCCCGCTGGTCGCCGTCATAATCTGGCTCGGTGTATATCCGGCGCCGGTCCTGAGGCGCATGGAAGCTTCGTCGCAGCTTCTCATTACGCGCGTGCAGGGACGTGCTGACGTCGCGCGCGTGAGTGAGGCCGGGCGCCCATGACCTTTGATTTGAGTCTCCCGGCCCAGCTTTCCAGCGCGCTCGGCCCCGATCTGTTGTTGATGGGAGGATCGATGCTCCTCCTCCTTTGGGCAGGTTGGCGTCCTGAGAGCGACGAGCACCAGCGCAGCGTGGGAATCCTCAGCATGGCGCTCTGCATCTTTACCATGGTGGCGGTCGGTTACTACGCGTATACCGGCTACACGGCAACGGTCGGTGCGATCGCGGTAGACAATTTCCGCTGGGTCGTCGACGAGATTCTTCTGATAGCCACGCTCGGCACGATCGCGATGTCGCTCGACTACAACAGTCGCGAAGGGATCACGCCGGGTGAGTCGCACGTACTGATTCTGCTCGCGACGTCGGGAATGATGATTCTTGCCGCCGCGCGCGATCTCATCATTGTGTTCCTCGGAATCGAGCTGATGTCGATCGCGATCTACGTGCTGGTCGGCCTGAATCGCCGCAGGGAGAGATCCGCCGAAGGCGCGATCAAGTATTTCCTCCTCGGCGCGTTTTCCACGGCGTTCCTTCTCTACGGCATTGCGCTCGTCTACGGCGCGACTGGAGCCACCAACTTTTCCGAGATCGCGGCGAACATCTCGAAGTTCCACCTCGAGAAGAGCGCGCTGCTCATGGTTGGTGTAGCTCTCCTGCTCGTCGGCTTCGGATTCAAAGTCGCTGCTGCCCCTTTCCACATGTGGGCTCCGGACGTGTACGAGGGCGCACCGACACCCATAACGGCCTACATGGCCGCCGCAGTCAAGGCGGCCGCGTTCGCAGCGTTCTTCAGGCTCTGGCTCGAGGCATTTCCGTCACTTCTCACCACCTGGCACAATTCGGTGTGGTGGCTTGCCGCGCTCACGATGGTCGTCGGCAATCTCGTCGCGCTGTCGCAGCGAAACATCAAGCGCCTCCTTGCCTATTCGAGCATCGCTCACGCCGGCTACATCCTCGTTGCGCTGACGGTTGGAACCAAGCTCGGAAGCTCCGCGTTCATGTTCTATCTCTTCGCGTACACAATGGCGACGCTCGGCTCCTTCGCCGTCATCGTCGCGCTGGGAAATCGCGGCGAAGACAATATGGGCGTTGAGGAGTACGCGGGTCTGTGGAACGTCAGGCCGGGCCTGGCCATCGCGATGGCGGTTTTCATGCTCGCGCTGCTTGGCTTCCCGATCTTCGGCGGGATTGGGTTCTTCGCCAAGTGGTACGTGCTGCAGGCCGCGTTGCAGGCGCCTTATCCCCAAACGAGGCTCGCGGTTCTTCTGGTCGTGACGAGCGTCGTGAGCGCCGGATACTACCTGTATGTCGTGATGGTGATGTTCATGAAGCCAAGAAGTGCGGCCGCTGTTCTGCCGGCGCGGACGGATGGCTTCACGAGGGCCGTCGTTTGGGCTTCCGCCGCAGTGATTCTGATCTTTGGATTGTTTCCCGATGCGATCGTCGCGGTGACGCGGCGCAGCGCTCCGAGTCTGTCGACGGACACAGCCCCACAAATCAGAGCGACCCCGATGCCACCCTCCGTCACCGCGTCGAGGGCCGAGGTCGTAACTCTGCGCTCCGATTCCTCACTCAACGGACGTTAAACCGCCATGGGCGGGACGCTTTCGCGAGCGATCTTTCGTGAATACGACATTCGCGGAATTGCGGGCAGGGATCTAACCGAAGACGTAGCATCGGCCGTCGGCGGCGCCTATGCGGCGTTCCTTGCGGAAAAGCGCGTGAAGGGGCCCGTCGCGGTTGGCCGGGACAATCGCCCTTCCGGAGAGAGGCTCCACGCCGCTCTTGTGGCGTCTCTCCGCAGCAGTGGAATCGACGTGGTCGATATCGGGATCGTGCCCACTCCGCTCGCGTATTGGTCGCAGCACAACCTCGGTGTCGTCGGGGGAATCCAGATTACCGGCTCCCACAATCCGCCCGAGTACAACGGGTTCAAACTCGGCCTCGGCAAGACGTCGATCTACGGGACGGATATCCAGCATCTTTATGACCTTGCCGTCGCAGGGCGATTTCCGCGGGGGAAGGGTAGTCTTCGCCACGAAGATGTGATCGACGCCTACATCGACGACATCGCGGCCCGCATCGGGAAGCTGCCTGCCAAAATGAAAGTCATTTTTGACTGCGGGAACGGCGCGGGAGCCCTCGTTGTGCCGAGACTCTTTCCGAAGCTCGGAATCGAGGCGCGCTGCATGTTCTGTGAGAGCGATGGCACTTTTCCCAACCATCATCCTGATCCGACAGTTCCCGAAAATCTCCTGGCGCTCATCGCGGCGGTGAAAAAGGATAAGGCCGACATCGGAATCGCCTTCGACGGCGACGCGGACCGAATTGGTATTGTCGACGATCGCGGCGATATCATCTGGGGGGATTACCTGTTGATCGTGTACGCCCGAGACGCGCTCGCACGCACTGGCCGTGGTCAATCCATTGTCTTCGATGTGAAGGCGTCACAAGCGCTTCCCGAAGCCGTCGAAAAGGCTGGCGGAATTCCGGTGATGTGGAAGACCGGCCATTCGCTGATGGAGAAGAAGATGCACGAGACCCGCGCCCCGGTCGGCGGTGAGATGTCAGGCCACATGTTTTTCTCTGAGGGATTCTACGGATTTGACGACGCGCTGTACGGCGCGGCAAGACTGCTGCGGATTCTGGCGGACTCGGGAAAGTCCATCCGCGACCTGCTTGCCGATGTGCCGCGTTTCGTATCCACGCCGGAGATTCGCGTCGATTGTCCGGATGACCGGAAGTTCGGGATCGTGGAGAAGGCGATCACGTATTTCTCCGGTAGACATCAGGTGAACACGGTCGACGGAGTTCGCGTGCTGTTCGGTGATGGCTGGGGACTCATACGGGCATCGAACACTCAGCCCGTGCTCGTGATGCGTTTCGAGGCCCGCTCTTCCGAACAGCTCGAGAGGATTCAGTCCGAGATGGAAGGCTGGCTTCGTACTCAGGACGTGGTGGTCTAAGCCGATGCCGCGCCGGCGTCTCATCATCGGCGTGCTCATCGTCGCGGCAGCGCTGGTCGGAGGCCGCCTTCTATCAGCGCTGTACGCCGACTACACATGGTACGGGGCGATGGGCGCTGCTCCGCTCTGGAATGAGCGCGCCGGCGACCTGTTGCTCGTATATGGCATTGGCTCCGTCATCGCTGTTCTCGTCGCCTTCGTCAATCTCTCTGCGCTCGGGCGGAGCATCGAATCGCTGACGCTTCCGCGCCGTCTCGCCAACGTTGAATTCGGCGAAGCGGTACCGCGGAAGTATCTCGATCGCTTCTCCTTCATCACGTCGATAGCGATCGCGGCGGCGCTTACCCCCGCGCTTCCAACCTGGACCCAGCTCGCCCTCGCACGCCTGTCCGTAAACTTTCGGGGATCGGATCCGTTCTTCCACCACGATCTGGCCTTTTATACGACGTGGCTACCGTTCGAGAAGGCACTCTATTCATGGACGATGCTGCTCGTTGTGGCTGTGTCGATCCTTGTGGTTATCCTGTATTCGCTGACGCCCGGCCTGCGTTGGGAGCGAGCCGGACTCCGCATGAGTGCGCACGTTCGACGGCACCTCAGCGTTCTTGCCGCCCTGCTTCTGCTCATCACGATGTGGAGTTACCGGCTCGAATCGTACGACCTGCTGATTCACGGATCAGGGGATGAGGGCGCGTTCTCATATATAGACCATCAGTGGCTTCTGCCCGGCCTGATTCTCTTGTCGCTCGTCACAGCGGCCGCTGCGATAACGGTTCTCCTCAGCGGGTGGACCGGACAGATGCGCACGAGTTTCATAGCTGTAACTGCGGTGATCATCCTTTCGTTGACTGTTCAGGAGCTCGTGCCGCAGGTCGTCAAGCGCGTCACACCGAAGACAATTCAGGCGGTTCGGGAGCGTTCGTACCTGGCTATTAGGCAGGACTTCACTCAGAGCGCCTACGACTCGAGCGCAACTTCTGCCGAGGCGCTTCGCAGATCGGCGGTGTCCGGCGCCATCGACAGTGTCAGCGGGAATGCCATCGGTCAGCAACTGCTCCGACAGGATTCGCTCGTTTATCCGGGCGCGCGGGGTATCGTCACGGTTTCCGATCCCCTGCTCGCGGTCGCTGGACAGCGCCTGGGTGAAGGGTTGTCGCGGCTGGGTTACGCCTGGGCCTACCAGTCCGCCGACCTCTTGTCCGACTCGATTCCGCGTCGGGCTCGTGTCATTGCGGTCCGTGACGTTCGAAACCGCGTTCGCAATCTTGCGCCGATCTTTACGCAGGGGAGTTTGGTCGAGCCGAAGTTTCATGCCGATACGCTGTATTGGAAAGTCGAGCTCTACGTGGCATCATCAGATTATCCGCTGAGTCAACGCATCGTGCTCGGCGGCGAATCACGCAGCTATTTTCAGCACGCCGGGACCGCACTCGTCAACGGACGAACGGCTCGCGTCCTCATCGCAGCCGATCCGACGCCCGACCCGATTTCTCAGTCGTGGAATACTGTGTTTGCCAACACCGCCGACTACAGAGCGCCGGGTCTGGCGCGGGAGCTGACGAGCGTTCCGTGGGAGCCAGTTTCCAGTCAGCCGAACGACGTGAGGGATTCCACTTTCCGCGCCGCGGTGACTCGCCTCTATAATCGCATGAGAGCGGCGCTCGCTGCAGCCGATCTAAAAGCGTTCGGAGCCGCCTACGATTCACTGGGCGCGCTGATAGGGCCGCACAAATGAGTGATGCTGCGCGCACCGCGGTAATTGCCGTCGGAGGCAATGCGCTTTCTCCGCCGGGGGAACATTCCACCATCGGCGATCAGTTCCGGCACAGCAGAGCGAGCCTTGGACCGATCGTGGATCTCGCGCTCGACGGATGGCGGGTCGTCGTAGTTCACGGAAACGGACCACAGGTCGGTGACGAGCTCGTTCGCAACGAGAAAGCGCGGAGCGAAGTAGCGCCGCTTCCGCTTGGCGTCCTCGTCGCGGGCACCGCCGGCTGGATTGGTTACATGCTGCAACAATCTCTGGAGAACGCTCTGCGCAAATCGGGGAGCTCACGCGATGTCGTGACCGTCCTCACGCAGGTCGAAGTGGCGTCAGACGACCCCGCGCTCAAGGATCCGAAGAAATTCATCGGGCACGGCATTTCGATCGCGCGCGCCCGCGAGCTTCGGTCGCAGGGGAGTCCGGTGAAGAAAGACGCGAAAGGCCGACTGAGACGAGTCGTCGGCAGTCCGATGCCGCTTGCGATTCACGAGCTCTCAACGATTCGCACACTCGTCGAGCGCGATACGATCGTCATCGCCTGCGGCGGAGGCGGCATTCCGGTTTATCGCGATCCAGCGCTCGGCCTCGAGGGGATCGATGCCGTCATCGATAAAGATCTGGCTGCCGCGGTTCTTGCGAGAGAGCTCGGCGCCGAGCTGTTCATGATTCTGACGGACGTGGACGCGGTTTACGCGGGCTGGGGAACGGATCAACAGCGGATGATCAGCTCGATGAGCGTGAGTGAAGCAGACCGGCTGGGACAGGAAGGAGCGTTCGGTGAAGGG
Source organism: Gemmatimonadaceae bacterium (assembly GCA_036502385.1). Lineage (GTDB taxonomy): Bacteria > Gemmatimonadota > Gemmatimonadetes > Gemmatimonadales > Gemmatimonadaceae > UBA4720. Next base: position 3,069 of record DASXYR010000136.1, on the reverse strand, counting down.
AGTATGGCCCCGAAGGTCGCGGCGGCCGCAGAATACGTGCGTCGAACAAAGGGTCGTGCCATTATTACAGAGTTGAGCAAGGGCAGAGCAGCAGTTCATGGAATCGGCGGGACCGAGATCGTCCCCTAAATCACAACATCGACAAAAAAGCGCGTCTCTACGCGCTCGGAGCAAGCGTGAACATCCACGAGTACCAGGCAAAGGACATCTTCCGGAAATACGGCATACCGATCCCTCCGGGCGAAGTAGCCACGACGCCGGAGGAAGCGGAAGCAATCGCGCGCAAGTTCGGCACGACGGTCGTGATCAAGGCGCAGGTTCACGCCGGTGGCCGAGGCAAAGCCGGCGGCGTCAAGCTCGCCCGGACACCGGAGGACGCGAAGGGCATCGCCGCGCAGATCCTCAAGCTCACGATCAAGGGTCTGCCGGTAAAGAGAGTTCTGGTGACGCCCGCCGCCGACATCGCGAGTGAAGCGTACGTCGGTATCATCGTCGACCGTGCGTCAAAGAGGCCCGTGTTCATGGCGAGTCCGGCCGGGGGAATCGACATCGAAGAAGTCGCCGCCAAAACGCCCGACAAGATTCTCCGTCACCCCGTGGATCCGCGCTACGGCCTGCAGATGTACGAGGCAATGCAGCTGGCGTTTTTCCTCTACTCCGACATGAAGCAAGTCCGTGCGACGGCAAAGATTCTGATGCAGCTCTACAAGGCGTTCTTCGAGAACGGCGGATCGCTTGCGGAAATCAATCCCCTGGTCACTACACCGGCCGGCGATGTCGTCGCGCTCGATGCCAAGATGGTGATCGACGACAACGAGCTCGATCGGCGGCCCGATATCGCGGCGCTGCGCGACGAGTCCTCGGAGGATCCGGCCGAGGTGGAGGCGCGGAAAGCCAGCCTCACGTTCATCAAGCTGGATGGAAATGTCGGATGCATCGTCAATGGCGCCGGATTGGCGATGGCGACGATGGACCTCGTGAAGTATTACGGCGGAGATCCGGCGAACTTTCTCGACATCGGCGGCTCGTCGAATCCGGAGAAGGTCGTCGCTGCACTCCGCATCATCACCGGCGATCCGAATGTGAAAGCCATCCTGTTCAACATCTTCGGCGGAATCACGCGCACCGACGACGTTGCGAATGGAATCGTGACCGCGATCAAGCAGAATCCACTCAAGGTTCCGCTGGTAATCCGACTGACGGGGACCAACGAGGAGATCGCGGTCAAGATTCTCAAGGAGAACGGCCTTTCCGCCATGACTGACATGGACGAAGCAGTAAAGAAAGCCGTTGCTCTCGCGACTGGAGGAAAAGCCGCGTGAGTATTTTCATCGACAAGAACACGCGTCTGCTGGTGCAGGGAATCACGGGACGCGATGGGTCGTTCCACGCGAAGCAGATGCTGGAATACGGGACGAAGGTCGTCGGCGGTGTCACGCCCGGAAAGGGCGGCCAGAAATTCGAGGGCTCGGTTCCGATCTTCAACACCGTCGCCGAGGCGGTGAAGGCGACCGGAGCAAACGCGACGGTGATCTACGTGCCGCCGGTATTCGCCGCCGATGCGCTGATGGAAGCGGCAGATGCCGGCATTCCATTCATCGTCGGAATCACGGAAGGCGTTCCGGTGCTCGACATGACCCGCGTCTATCCATTTGTGAGGGAGCGCGGCTCGCGTCTGCTCGGCCCGAACTGTCCAGGACTCATATCGCCCGGCGAGTCCAAAGTTGGAATTATTCCCGGAAGAATCTGCATCAGCGGACCCGTTGGTCTTGTGAGCCGTTCCGGCACGCTGACGTACGAGGTCGTGTACCAGATGACGCGCGCGAAGATCGGACAGACCACGTGCGTTGGAATCGGCGGAGATCCTATCAATGGCACGAATTTCATCGACTGCCTCGATGCGTTCGAGAAAGATCCAAAGACGGAAGCGGTTGTCATGATCGGTGAAATAGGCGGCACCGACGAGCAGGAAGCGGCGAAGTTCGTGCGCGAGAAGATGAAGAAGCCGGTCGTGGGTTTCATCGCCGGCCAGACCGCGCCGCCGGGGCGCCGCATGGGCCACGCGGGTGCCATCATCTCAGGATCGGCGGGCACCGCCGCTGAAAAAATGCAGGCTTTCGAAGAGAACGGCATCGCCGTGGCAAAGCGGCCGATAGACGTCGTCGATTTACTCAAACGCGCAATGCGCTAGGATAGACAGATAAATGCCAGGCAACAGAACACTCACGATCGTCAAGCCCGACGCCTTCAATTCCGGAAAGGCCGGTCTGATTATCGCGCTGCTCGAAAAGGCTGGATTCAAGGTCGTAGCATCCCGCGTGATGCGGCTCAGTGAGGCCCAAGCCGGCGCTTTCTACGCGGTTCACAAAGACCGTCCCTTTTTTGGTTCGCTCGTGCGGTTCATGACTTCGGGCAAGTGCATGCCGATTGTGCTGGAGCGTGCCGACGCGGTCGCCGTCCTCCGGAAGACCATTGGCGCGACAGATCCGGCCGAAGCCGAGGCGGGCACGGTACGCAAGCTCTATGCGGAATCGAAGGAGCGGAACGCAATCCACGCCTCGGACTCGGACGAGAATGCCGACCGCGAGGCTACCTTCTTCTTCGCGGAGTCCGATCTCGTATAGCCGGCTCCAACATCCAGCTCCCGCACAAAAAAAAGGTGGCCTGACCGACTGGAATCGAAGGTATAAACCCGCTAGGTTAAAGGGCTTATGCTGTCCTTCGACCTCCGCTCGCTGGAGACCAAAGCTGTACAGGTTGACGGCTCGATTGGGTCTGACGATCCGATCTGGCAGGAAGGCGACAATCGCCCGGCGGAGCCAATCCGTGTCACGGGCCGGTTATCGTCTGCCGGAGATGGAAGGTTCTATTTCAAAGGCAGAATCGAAGGTCGCGTTTCAATGCCGTGTCGATTTTGTCTGGAACAGGTCGACATCGACGTTGATGAGGACGTAAACTTCCTCCTCGCGGAGACGGGGGCCGAAGAAGCTGATGATCCTGATGTGTTCCTCTACGATGCGAATGAAAGGAATCTGGATCTTCGTCCATCGATAAGGGAAACGTGGCTGC
>DASXYR010000135.1:0-6575 GCA_036502385.1 Gemmatimonadaceae bacterium | reverse complement strand
CGCTTGCCTCAAGACCGAGCGGCAGAGTCACGCTCGACGTGCTCGATTCCGCGAGCGCCGTGGTGCGGCACTATTCGAGCGATCGGATCCCGCCTGTGCCCGAAGCGGCACGTCCGCCGCATCCGAATTTCTGGGTGAAAGTCGAGCAGCCACTTCCCACGGACGCCGGCATGCACCGCGTGAATTGGGATCTGCGCTACGACGCACCACCGGCATTTACGCACTCATTTGAGATCAACGCAAACCCGGGTCTAACCCCGACGTCACCCGAAGGCGCACTCGTGCCGCCGGGTACATACATCGTGCGCCTCACCGTCGACGGGAAATCGCACAACGAGAAAGTGACCGTCACCAATGATCCGCGGTCGCCGGTAAATCTCGCGGCGCTCAAGGCGCAGGACGCGCTCGTCAGGAAGCTGAGCGCCGCCGAGCGGTTCGCATGGGACGCATTCCAGCAGACGGACACGACGCGTACCCAGCTTCGCGCGTTGACGGCGACCGACTCTACGAGCGCCGCCGCGAAGGCGATTCGTGAATACATCGCGAAGCTCGACACGCTAGGCGGCGCCGCGCCCGCATCGGGCGGGGGCTTCGGTGGCTTCGGCTTCGGCGGTGCCAACACGCGTCCAACGCTCGTGCAGCTCGTCAACCGATTTCTGAATCAGCTCGGCAATTTCGATAATGGCGACGTCGCCCCGACGGCGGCGATGCTTGCGGCTTACCAGTCGGCGTGCAACGATCTTGGCAAGTCGATCACGACGTGGCACGCACTCAACGGCACCAATCTCAGCGCGTTGAACGCCGCGCTCACTGCGGCGGGGAGGGCTCCGTTCGGGAAGGCTGTCGGAATGCAGGCGCCGGCCTGTTGACCGCGCTCACTGACGCACCTAGCGCAAGTGGGTGGCAGCTGGACCATCAAGCTTTCCTGAGCTCCTCGGCGAGCCCGATGAGAAGTCCTTCGGGACCGCGGATGTAGCAGAGCCGGTACGCCTCTTCGTACTGAACCACTTCGCCGACGAGCTGCGCGCCACGCTTGCGGAGCCTGGTGAGCGTCTCGTCGATGTCGTCCACCGTGAACATCACGCGCAGGTAGCCGAGCGCGTTCACCGGAGCGTTCCGATGGTCGGCGACAACGGCTGGGGTGAGGAATCGCGAAAGCTCTAAGCGACTGTGACCGTCCGGAGTGACCATCATGGCGATCTCGACGTGCTGGTTGCCCAATCCGGTGACGCGCCCAGCCCACTCTCCTTCGATCGGGGCTCGCCCTTCGAGTTTCAGGCCAAGCTCGACGAAAAATGGAATGGCGGCATCGAGGGATTCTACCACGATGCCTACGTTGTCCATCCGCTTAAGACTCATAGCATCCCCTCTGGTTCTTGACCGGAAACGTCCGGAAATGCCAGTGACCATGTCTCAGCGGCAATGACGTTTCCTGAGAGTGGCGAAATTAGGCAGGAACATAGGTCAACCGGATCACATCCTCGGCGATCCGATCATTAGTCATAAGGCGGAGCGGCGGCCGGGGCCCGGCGAAATACGGCTTGCCGTGACCAAGCACAACGGGATGCAGGTAGATTCGATATTCATCGATCAGACCAAGTTTGGTTAAGCTGTTCGCCAGGTCTGGGCCAGCAACTTCGATCTCCCCGTCGCGTTCGGCCTTCAGCTCGCGAATCGCGCCCTCGAGATCTTCCTCAACAAGTTGGGCGTTGGGACCGACCGCCTTCAACGAGCGCGAGACGACCCATTTCGGTTGGTTTCGCCACGCCGCCGCGAAGGTGCGTTCCTCCGCATTCCATTCAGGGTGATCGTCGTCCCAGTAACGCATGATCTCATACATTCGGCGGCCGTACACACTGCCAGCCTGCCCCTGAGCTTCCTTGATGTAGTGGCGAAATAGCGTGGGGCTGGGCGCAAACGCCAAATGGTCGACGTAGCCGTCAAGGGATTGGTTCATTCCGAACACGAGCTTAGCCATCAACACAACTTCCTATTCTTCGCACGCGGTCACACTCCGGAATCTGTAGATGGTGGCGAGGAATAGTAGTCGGGGATCTCGATCTCGTCCCGAAGTTCGCGACCGATCATGAAATCGGCGAAAAACGGTACTCGCATCACCTGCGTGACCAGGTTTCGGAACCCGATCCCGAACGAGCTCTTCGGCGCAAACGCCGATGCAAATTTCTTCGCCGAAAGCTGCTTCGTTCTCAGAAATGGCATGAGACGCTGCTCGTAGCGGGCAAATGCCGTCTCAAAGTCGCCGCGACAGGCGTGCAGCTCGCCCGCGAGAACGTACGCTTCGGCAATTGCCAGTCCCGTCCCTTCCCCGGCCATGAGCGATACGCTAGCCGCGGCGTCGCCTACTAGTGCGATCCGTCCTTTCGTCCAGCGATTCATTCGAATCTGACTCACGGTGTCGAAGTAAATCTCACCGGCCCGCTCGATCTCGGCCTCGATCTGTGGCCATTCCCAGCCGGCACCGGCGAAGACGCGGCGCAGAACCGACTTCGGGTCACCGTCGCCGGTCATGAGCTCGTCGCGGAAGATGAAGAGGAAGAGCGTCCTGTCATCCCGCATCGAAAACCGCGAGATCTGCCAGCCCGGCAGATTATGGCTCATGAAGACCAGTTCCTCGCGTGGTCGATAGCCGTGCGCCTCGAATGCGGCGACGTGGTAGCCGAGCGAGACCTCGAACTCCGAGTCCGCTCCGAAGACGAGACGGCGGACGCGCGAATGCAGCCCATCGGCGCCGATGACGAGATCGACTTCTCGTTCCGCCGCGTGGTCGAAGCTAACGCGCACGCGATTTCCGTCATCCTCGATTCTGGCAACGGAATCGCCGAAGAACGTTTCGACCTTCGTCTCGATCGCGTGGTACATCGTCGCCGACAAATCGGAGCGCCTGACACTCGTGAAGCGGTCGTTGGTCATCCGGTGGAACACATCGACATCGAAGCCGCCTCTCTTCCGGCCCTTTCCATCGACGAAGCGCACCTCGCGCACTCGATAGCCGAGCTCGCGGATTTCGCCGATAAGGCCCATTCGTTCGACGATGTCGTAGCCGATGCCCCAGAAGTCGACGATGTAGCCGCCGGCGCGAAGCTTCGGCGCTTCTTCGACGAGCAGAACTTCGTGGCCCGACTTGCTCAGCCAGTACGCGAGAGCTGGCCCGGCGACGCCGACGCCGTTGATGACGACCCGCAATGGCTTCATGTGGTCAGCCTGGGCGGGCGCGAACGGCCTCGACAACTTTTCTTCTCGCAGGCACGATCCCGCGTGTCGTGAGAACGCCACCGTCGATGACAGTATGACCACGTCGCAGCTTCGCCGCCACACGGGCGGCGTGCAAGCACGACAGTCAGCACGCGCAATAACGAACGACGACCCTGGCCATTTTGACTTCGTCCTCTAGTTCAGGTTCGCTCGCCGAAAGCCAGCACAAGACCATTGAGATCCTCGATGACGACCTCGCGTACATCGTAGATTCGATTCGTCGGACCTTCCCGAATCACGGCACCACGCTCGCGAAACTCGGCGGCAAGTTGGTCGACTCCACTGACCCGGAAATAGGCATCATACGCCCCGAGCGCGCGAATGCGCGGATGGCTCGAAGCACCGAGCGGTAGGCGGTTAAAAAAGAGTTCAACGTCATCGCGCCCCACGGCGCCCCACTGGGGAGGATCTGCGACAAGGTCACCAACGGCAAAACCCAGGCGATCGCGGTAATAGTGCACCGTGGCGAGAACATCGGACACGGAGAACTGAGGAACCGCCGCGACGAGGCGGGGTCGCGTCGCTGTATTCGTTGACATGGAATTGTCTCCGATTCGAGTCTTGCCACCTAAGGCCTTGGTTCAGTTGCGAGCGATTCTACTCTAGTTGCGATCGACCTCAATTCCTTAAAGCGAGCGCTCCTCTGCTGCAACGTTCGTTAGGCTGCGCCCGCGAGAAGCCAGGAAACCTCACATCGCCGTCACACGCCCTTCCTCGACCGCGCGGCGCGCCGTCGAGATGAGTGCTGCGCTCACGGCCGCGGTGCGCTCAGCGTAGCGACGGGCAAAGCTGCGCCAGGTCACTCGCATCGAGAGCCACGAACTACTGCTCGCGCCGACGATCCCTGCGACCGCGGCCAGCGGGGCCACAAGTCCGGTGGTGGCGAGAGCGATCCCCAGGCCGACGGAGCCAAGCAGGGCACCTGTCGCTCCGAGCACGCCAGTGACTGCCGCGGCATCCGTTCTCGCCGACAGTACGCCGATCGTTGTGCGTCCGCCACGCCGAGTGACGGTTACATACATGGCGCCAAAGTTGTCGCGCCCCGTCCATTCCACCGCGCCTAACGCTTCGTTGACGCGTCCCTGAAGACCGAGCTCACGCCGTGCCATGTCGATCAGCTCGCCGACGACGTCGTCGGATACTTCGCCCTCTATCGTCTCCTCGCAGCGGAACCGCCAGGGCGCGCCGAGAAAACCGGTCGGGCCGCGCTCACGGTTTTCGCGCAACCCTGCCGCCACGGCGGCGACGTGGCTCGCCGCGATTCCGGCCTCGGCGGCGATCTCCTGAATTTCCGCGAGGGTGTGTCGGGCGCCACTCGGCTGAACGCCCCCCACCTGCAGCTCCGCAGCTCTGTTGAGTATCAGAGCGAGCTCGTCATCCGTGTACAGGGACTCACCGACATGCACGACGCTCGCCGCCGTGTCAGGGCGAACCGGAGTCTTGTTCGAGAGGCCGCGCGAGTTCTTCAATCGTCAGGTGCTTCGCGAGCTGAAACTGCGTGGGCGGTCGAGCACAAGTGCTCGTCCAGAGGCGAGGCTCCAATTCAACATAAATGAACTGAGTGGCAGCGGACTAGTGCCGAGCTTGCTGAAGGGCTGGCTAACGCCGGAGTTTCAGGCGGTCAATAGCCGCAAAACCGGTCTTAAGAGCCAGATACGCCGGATCCTGGAGTCCACGTGCTTGACGCCGATCATCCGCCTGCCGCATCATAGAGCAGGCGCTCGGGGCGCCCGCGGGTCCGCGCGAAGGACTGAGTCCTCCCGGGAAGTCACTGGTGACGGCACATCGTCTCCGTGCTGGCCAGCTTGCGGACCGCCGGCCATCAGCATGGAGGACGTATGCCCGCTCCCCGCCCCCTTCCAGTCTCACCGGACATCGACCAGCTAAAGCGACAGGCAAAGAACCTGTTGCGCGCCGCGCGCGACGCCGATCCTACCGCGATGTCGCGCTTCCGGATTTTGCCGTCGCTGCAACACGCGAACGACGACGAACACACGCGCGCGTCGCTCGCGCTCCACGACGCGCAATCGGTCGTCGCGCGTGAGCACGGTTTTCCCTCCTGGAACGCGTTGCGCGAGAGAGTCGAGGAGCTGACGCTCGACTTCGACGCGGCTACACGCGAGTTCGTCGATGCGGCGACCGACGGCCGTTCATCGCGTGCGGAACGGCTGCTGGCGATGTATCCGCGCATCGCTGCCGCCAGCTTCCACACGGCGCTCCTGCTCGGCGACGTCGCGACGGTCGAGTCACACCTGGCGCGGCGGCCGGCGCTCGCGCACGAGCGGGGTGGGCCGCGCGACTGGGAGCCGCTCCACTATGTATGTCACGATTCTCTGGGCCGCTCGAGTGTAGTCAATGCCGACGGCCTCGTCGCGATCGCGCGCCGCTTGCTGGCGCTCGGCGCGGACGCGAACACTCGCTTTCCCTGGATCCATCACGGTGTCAACCGTCCCGTACTCTGGGGTGCGACGCGCGAGACGCAGCTGCCGTCGCTCGCCGAGCTGCTGCTGGCGTCCGGCGCCAACCCGAACGACGGCGTGACTCTGCCAATGGCGGCGAGCGCGGGCGATGTGGAGATACTGGAGCTGCTGCGCGCACATGGCGCCAGCCCAAACCAGGCGTGGGCCTCCGACGGTGCGCCCACCATTTATGCGATCCTCCATTGGTCGAGAACGCAGGTGGGAGTGTATTGGCTGCTGGAGCACGGGGCCGATCCGGATCCGGTGTTCGCCTCCAATGGTGAGACGCCGTTGCACGTCGCAGCGCAGCAATGGGACGTGGCGATGGTCGAAGCGCTCGTGGGGCGCGGCGCGGACGCCTCACGCCGGCGCGCCGATGGGCGCACGCCGTACGCCGTCGCCGAGCTCAATGGCAACCGCGGGGTTGCAGAGTGGCTCCGAAGCCACGGCGCCCCCGCCGATCTCGAGCCGGTGGATCGGCTCGTCGGCGAGTGCGCGCGCGGCAACCGCGCCGCGGCCGAGTCAATACTCGCCGCGCACCCGTCGTTGCGCGCCGAGATCACCGACGCACACTACGTCGCGCTCCATCAGGCCGCGGAACGCGGCGACGTCACTGTGCTCACGCTGCTGCTCGATTGCGGGTTCGAGCCCAACCGCGGCGACGCGGAGATCGGGAAGACCGCGCTCCACAGTGCGGCGATGGCCGGCCAACCCGACGCGGTGCGGCTGCTGCTAGCACGCGGTGCGTCGCCCAACATTCGGGATCGCGAATTCAACGGACAACCAATCGTATGGGCCGCAGAAGGTTCGAGATCACACGATGACCGGGCGCATGACTACGCC
>DASXYR010000134.1:0-2027 GCA_036502385.1 Gemmatimonadaceae bacterium | reverse complement strand
CGTTGCGATCAGGATATTTCCAATCTCCTCCGGCGTCTCTCTGAACTGCGGTTGGAGACGTACCACCAGATCGAAGAGTCGCTCGCCCTGAACGACCTGCGTCGCGGCGATTCCCCCCACCGCGGCCTCGACGAGTCCGTTGACAGACTCCACGCTCAGTCCGTACTGCGCGATCTTGCTCCGATCCACCGCCACCGTCAGACTGGGCTGTCCAAGCTCCTGGACCAGCGTTATCTCCTTGATGCCGTCGATTCCACTCAGTACGCGCTTTATCTCGGTTCCCTTCTGTTCGAGCACCGAAAGATCGGGCCCGAAGATTTTCACATCGAGCGCGCTCTTCAAGCCGGTCTCTGCTTCGTCCACCGCGTCTTCAGCCGGCTGAGTGTAGTTGAAGGTCACGCCCGGAAAAGCGGTAAGCTTTTTGTTGATCGCCTCGATCAATTCATTTTTATTGCCATACGCCCCGTGCCACTGTGAGTATGGCTTCAATCCGACGTAGAACTCGGCGTTGAAGAATCCGGTCGGATCGGTCGCATCGTCCGGACGCCCGTGCTCCGACGCGACGTCCGTCACCTCGGCGAAGGAGCCGAGGATGCTTCGGATCTGCGGGACGATGCGTGAGGATTCCTCGAACGAGATAGTGTACGGCATCGTCGCCCTCACCCACAACGCGCCCTCGTCGAGGTGCGGCATGAACTCAGCGCCCAGGAAAAAAGCGATGATGAGGGAGACGACGAACACTCCGAGAGATCCGAGCACCGTCTCCCACCGATGGGCTAGCGACCAATCGAGAGCGCGCGCGTAGCGCTCGAGAATCCACTCGAAGATGGCATTCCTTCTTTCCTTGACGCCGCCGCGCAGCACCCACGCCGCCAGAAGCGGCATCACCGTGAGCGTTACGATGAGCGCGCCGATGAGGGCGAAAATCGTGGTGTCGGCCATCGGCCCAAAGAGTCGGCCCGACGGGCCCGATAGCACATAGATCGGAAGGAATCCGGCGACGATCACCGCAATGGCGTAAACGATCGGCCGATCGACTTCTCCGGCCGCGGCCGCGACGACTTCGCGGATCGAGTGCGGCTGCCCTCGCCTAAGCGACAGTTGGCGGTGGATGTTCTCGACCATCACGACCGCGCCATCAACGAGAATTCCGAAGTCGATCGCGCCGATGGATAACAGGTTTGCCGGGATGTGCCTTATGTCGAGGCAGATGAAGGCGAACAGCAGCGACAGAGGAATTGTCGCCGCCACGATGAGCCCGGACCGCAGGTCATAGAGAAAAAAGACGAGCACGACGATGACGAGGAGGATTCCACGGAAAAGGTTGTCTTCGACAGTCCGCGTCGTGAGGCTGATGAGATCGCTGCGATCGTAAAACGGTTTTACCTTCACGTCTTTCGGAAGGATCGACGCGTTCAGCTCGGCGGTCTTGGCCTGAACATTCTTCAAAACCGTCTGCGCCTGTTCACCCGTCCGCATCAGGATGACGCCCTCGACAGCGTCGTTGTTCCCATTGAATCCGAACTGACCCAGGCGAGGCGCGCTTCCGATCACCACCTGTCCGACATCCTTCACCAGAACGGGCGTCCCGCTGTGCACGGCGAGGACAACCTTGCCGATATCGTCGGGGGTCGCGAGACGGCCGAGGCCGCGCACGTAGTAGAACTGGCCGCCTTCGGAATAGAAACCGCCTCCCGCGTTGCCATTGTTCGCTGCCAGCGCGGCCGCGACGTCTGGCACAGACAGCCCCGCACCGGCGAGTCTCGCGGGATCCAGAAGGACCTGGTACTGCATCGTCAGTCCTCCGAGTGACGACATGTCGGCGACACCCGGCACTGACTTGTATTGCTTCTCGAGCACCCAGTCCTGAAGCGTCTTGAGCTCCATCGGCGACCGATCGGGACTCTCGATCACATAGCGATAGACGAGTCCGGACGGCGAGAAGAGCGGCGAGACACCAGGTGACACGTCCGGTGGCAGGGAGAGATCCGGAAGCCGCTCGAACACCAGCTGGCGCGCGAAATAGT
>DASXYR010000133.1:0-7084 GCA_036502385.1 Gemmatimonadaceae bacterium | reverse complement strand
GCGAGGATAAAGCTGGTGTGATTGGTAGCGGTGACGGCTACCGATACTCACCGCGCAATCGACGCGGTCTGGAGAATAGAATCTGCTCGGCTCATTGCCGGGCTCACGCGGATAGTGCGCGACGTCGGACTCGCGGAGGATCTGGCCCAGGACGCGCTGCTTGCGGCGCTCGACCAGTGGCCTGAGTCGGGCGTGCCGGACAACCCTGGGGCATGGCTGATGACAGCCGCGAAGCGCCGAGCCATCGACATGATGCGGCGCGACAAGCTTCTCGAGCGGAAGCATCAGGAAGTCGCCCGCGATCTGGAGGCGCAGCAGGAGAGAGCGGTACCCGAGCTCGAAGCGGCGATCGATGATCATGTAGGAGACGATCTTCTGCGCCTCGTCTTCATCTCGTGTCACCCGGTTCTCTCGACTGAGGCGCGTGTCGCACTTACGCTGCGCCTGCTCGGAGGACTCACGACGGATGAGATCGCGCGCGCATTCCTCGTTCCCGAATCGACGATCGCGCAGCGGATCGTGCGCGCCAAGCGCACGCTCTCGGACGCGCACGTTCCGTTCGAGGTTCCTCGCGGAGCGGAGTTCGAGGCGCGGTTGACCTCGGTGCTTCAGGTGATCTACCTCGTTTTCAACGAGGGCTACTCTGCCACGGCGGGCGATGACTGGATGCGTCCGGCGCTCTGCGAGGATGCGCTGCGGCTTGGTCGGATTCTCGTGGGGCTCGTGCCGGGTGAAGCGGAAGTGCACGGTCTCGCCGCCCTCATGGAGATCCAGGCGTCACGATCGCGCGCGCGCGTTGGTCCGACGGGCGAGCCGATTCTTCTTCTCGATCAGGATCGCGGGCGTTGGGATCACCTTCTCATCCGCCGTGGACTGGCGGCGCTCGATCGCGCGGAGCAGCTCGCGGATTCGCGGGGATCGTACACGCTGCAAGCGGCCATCGCGGCGTGTCACGCGCGGGCGCGCACCGGCGATGATACCGACTGGCAGCTGATCGCGACGCTCTACGCCGAGCTCGCCGAGCTCACGCCCTCACCGATTGTGGAACTGAATCGCGCAGTTGCAGTGGGGATGGCGTTCGGTCCGGCGGCGGGTCTCGAGCTCGTCGACGAGCTCGCGTCGGAAGCATCGCTCAGGAATTATCATCTGCTGCCGAGCGTGAGGGGAGACTTCCTGTCGAAGCTCGAACGCTTTGAGGAGGCGCGGGCGGAGTTCGAGCGGGCGGCTTCTCTTACGCGTAACGCCCGGGAGCGCGACTTCCTGCTGGAGCGCGCCGCGACCGCCTCGCGCGGAACAGAAACGACCAGCCGCTAGCGCAGGTACGAATTCTCGCCTCGGGTGCTTTGTTGTTTCGGGTACCGGGTACCGGGTACCGGTTTACGCAAACCGCTTGAGCGACCTTTCGCGCGCCTTGCGCATCTCCTCTTCGCGGTTACGCGGCGGAGCATGGGTATGCAGCGACTGCACGAGTCTACGGGCAGCAGCCGTCACTTCTTCGACGGCAGTGTCGAACGCGGCTTCGTTCGCGCGGGACGGTTTGGTAGTTCCGCTCAACTTCCGAACGAACTGGAGCGCCGAGGCGCGGATCTCGTCGTCTGTCGCGGGGGGCTCGAAATTCGCCAGCGTTTTGATGTTGCGGCACATCGTGGTCATCCTCCGAAATTAGCCATTATCGTCAGTGCATTTCCCGCACGGCGCGCTCGACTTCCTCTACGTGTCCCGGAATCTGGACCTTGGGAAAGATGCGGGCGACTCTGCCCTTTTGGTCGAGGATGATCGTCGTCCGCTCGATTCCCATGTACTTGCGTCCGTACAGTGTTTTCTCCTTCCAGATTCCGTACGCATCGGCGAGACGGTGACCATCGTCGACGAGAAGCTTGTACGGCAAGTCGTGCTTTTTCTTGAACTTGCGGTGCGAGTCGATGTCGTCAGGACTCACACCCATCACCACTGCATCGATCTCCCCGAACCGGGGAAAGGCGTCGCGAAATGCGCACGCTTCCTTCGTTCAGCCGGAGGTGTTGTCTTTCGGGTAGAAGAAAAGTATCGCCTTACTTCCTTTCAGAGAATCGCGCGTGACGACGCTGCCGTCGTCGGCCTGAAGCGAGAAATCGGGCGACGGATCGCCTTCACTTATCATCGTCTATTCCTCGCTGAATGAATTCGGTCCATTGTTCAGTCTCATCGGTCAAAAGCGAAGGTGTGGCGATAGCGGTGTGATCTGCCCAACACATGCGCCGTTGCCAACTCGGCCGCAATGGCGCTGAATGGAATCCCGTTGCCGCCATATCCGAGGGTATAGAACACGCGATCGTCCCGGCGGGACTCCGTCCCGATGTACGGCAATCCGTCTGCTGTCTCCCCAAAGGTACCAGCCCACGTGTACGCCGGTTCCATTGTAATGCGCGGGAAAAGTCGACGCACCTTTCGCAACAGTGTGGCGCCTTTCGCAGAGACGAGTGCATCCCGCCGCGAGGCGTCACGGAAGGGGACGTCCTCTCCACCGATTATCACGCGATTGTCCGCGGTTGTTCGCGCGTAAGTGTAGGGATGTGAGGACTCCCAAAGGAGGCAGCGGCGAGGCCAACCGTCGAATGACTTCACGGGCTCGGTCACCATTGCATATGTGCTATTGAGCTTTGCAACACGCCGCGAAAGAAATCGCGCTGCCTCATAACCCGTAGCGACGACGACGTTGCGGGCTCGGATGACGCCGCGGCTCGTCCGAACCTCCACGCCATCTTTGCGAGCCACGATGCTTTTGGCGTCAGTGCGGCCGTAGACGGAAAAGTCGCGCCGTCCGCAACGCGACAGCAGCGCCTGGGTGAGCCGCCACGGATCGACCTCACCGCCGACATTGTTCCAGAGGGCAAGCGGGGCATGGAAATCGACCAGACCGCGAAGATCCTGTTTGTTAAGGATTTCGCAAGGAAGGCCGAACCCCTGCCGAGCCTTGCACTCCTCGCGAAGAGGCTTTGCATCGCGAGATCGCGAAGCGCGGTAAATGCTCGGCCGTCGCCGAAAGTCGACGTTTTCCGTGAGATCATTTGCGATCCGCCCGATGGCTCGGACACCCTCGAGACACGCCCGATAGCCGGCCACGGCGCGCTCCCGGCCAACGCGGTTGATCAAATCCGCGAGGTGAACATCAAGCTCGTACTGAAGCAGCGCGGTCGAGGCGCATGTCGAGCCAAGTCCCGGATTGCGACGATCGATGGCGATGACCTGCAATCCTTCGGCGGTGAGCGAATCCGCTACCAGAGCTCCGGTAATTCCCGCGCCGATCACCAGGACGTCGCAACGCCGATTGCGCGGGAGAGGCTCGGGCACCCCGTCGAGGCCGTTGCGAATCAGCCAGAACGCTTGCGGAGAGACGACGTCCATGCGGTTGCGTCAAGAATCTACGGGTCGCGCTCTACTCGGTGCTCCTCACCTGCTTGTCGAGAAGCTTCGTGCAAAGGAGCGCGAGGCCGGATGTGTCGTAGTCATCGCCGTCGGTCGTTCTCCATACCCGATCGTCGGATGGATTCTCGATTGGGTGGAGCACGATCTCGCTGACGACGGTGGCGCCCTCCTTCTGCCTGGGCGACCCGCGACGCGATACAACACCGCGCCAAACAACTACGCGCAGCTCGCCGAGCACCGGATCGTTGCCGGCGCCTGAAAACCACGAGACGCTAACTGCTGCGGTCGGAGCCTGCAGCACGCAACCGGTTGGAGTGCGGTGCTGCTCGACCGGAACGCGGAGCTGTTCGCTGCGCTTCAGCACTCGTTCCGGCGCGAGCTCGTCGAGCAGCTGGGTGACCGCACGCTGAACGGCGTTCTTGGCCTTCGAGCTCGGCGGAGCTTTCCAGGGAGCGGCGACCGGGTCCTTTGGATCTTTCATTGGGCAGGGAAGGTGTGAGCGGGCAAGCGGTGATTCGGGGGACAATGGCGTCTGATGAACTTACCCAATCCTGGCGCATATGGCACCGAATGGACTGTTAAATCGCAGATTACCGAAAGAAGACGTGCGCAGCGTCTCCTTCGGAGTCCGAAGTGTTAGACGAACACCAGCCGGCTGAGTGCGTAGGCGATGCTGACCGATAGATTCACGAGCATGTGGACGGACGCCGTCATCCAGATGGCCCGCCACCGCGAATGCTTTCTTCCGTGCAGATAGGTAAATGCGAGAAGGAAAGCCGGGATCAAGTGGCCAAGCGCCATCGCCCAGAAATCGGCTCCATGAAAGCCCAATCCATGGAGCGATGCAAACCACGCGGTAGCGAACACGAGAAACACAACCGGTGGGAGTCGAACCAGCCGTGTCAGCAGGGACGGGAATCCTTGTCCGATGAAGGTCTCGATCCAGGGCGCAGCGACGATCACGATCAGAGCGAGCCTGACCGCGCCCCACGTCTCCAACAGCGACTCGCCAGGGACGTCGGGCCCGAAGAAATGATAGTGCTTGTCGAATAGCCACAGGATCGCGAACATGGGAACGATCGAGACCAGATCGGTGATCCAGATCGCGCGCACGAATCGCCAGGGCGGGAGCTCCGTGAGGCGCCGCCACTCGGTCTTGATTGCGCCGGCCGTCTGGTAGGTTGCCAATGTCGTTTCCCGATAAACTCGCGTGTGTCCACAAAATTGCCGCAAAACTTTTTTCTTGACAACTTCCATCCCGCGCTGTAATACAGGGTGTCTTTCCGACCACCTGCGAAGATTTCGGGTTCGAAGGACGCGGTGTGAATAGCAAGCTTACCGGACACCCACTTGGAGGGTTGTACGCAGCTGCTTCCGTCCTTCGCTCTGCTGCTGTGCGCTAAACTGCTGGCTGTAGCCCCGACACATACTGTCGGTGCGTCGGCCGCGTCCGCGCGCTCCGGTGGCGCCGACCCGATCTTTCTTGTCATCCGCAGCGACGATGGCGGGATGAGCCATAGTGTAAACCTGGCTCTCGAGAAACTCATTGATACGGGACTGCCCGTTTCGGTGTCCGTCATGTTCCCGACTCCGTGGTATCAGGAGACGGTGGCGATGCTCAAGCGGCATCCCGACGTTGCGGTCGGAGTTCACCTCACACTCAATTCCGAGTGGAAGAACTATCGCTGGGGGCCGGTGTTGGGACGCACCGCGGTCCCCACGCTTGTAGATGCGGACGGATATTTCTTTCCTTCGTCCGACGCGCTGGACGCGAATCATCCCGATCTGAAGCAGGTCGAGGCCGAGCTCCGCGCACAGATCCAGCGGGCCGTCGAATCGGGTCTCAAGATCGATTACGTCGATTACCATATGGGGACGGTCTTTGACAATCCCCGCTTCCGCGAGATCGCCGAGCATCTCGCAAAGGAATACGGACTCGGCATGATGCAGTATTTCGGGGAACCCAGATACAATCCCCAGTACGATGCCCGCCCGCAGGACAAGACCGACAGCCTGATAGCGCTTACTACCCGCCTCAAGCCGGGCTTCACTGTCCTCGTCACTCACGTAGGAATCGACAACGCGGAGCTGGGAGCGTTACTCGACATGAATACCAATGGTGGGCTTGCCGAAATGAGCAAGAATCGGCAAGGAGAGCTCGATGCGGTCACGTCTCAGCGGTTCCGGGATGCGGTCAAGGCCCGCGACATCCGCCTGCTGACCTACCGCCAACTGATTGCGATGCAGGGTTTGAAATCGATGCGAAGGCCGGAAGGATGAAGTACGCACGTGCGCTACATGGAGGAGTGCTCATGCAGTTACCTGGAGGAATGCAAATGGAGAGAGTACTGGTAGGAAAGCATGCGTTGTTGAATCGCCGCCCCCGGTGGCTTTTCACATTGGGACTGAGCCTGGTGTTCGCGCTGACGCTGAGCGGAACGGCCTGGGCGCAGCTGGTCGCAGTAGCCGGAACGGTCACCTCCTCGGCGGGTGTTCCGCTGCCGGGTGTTACCGTCCGCGTGCAAGGAACAGATACGCGCACCGTTACTGACGCGAACGGCCACTACCGCCTCACGGCGCCGGCAGATGCGGTTCTCACATTCGCCCACGTCGGTGACAGACCCGTTCAGACTACCGTGTCCGGCCGACCCACGGTCGATGTCACGATGGCAGCCGTCACTTACCTCGAGCAGGTTGTCGTCACCGCCTATACCGAGCAGCGGCGCGCTGACATCACTGGAGCCGTCGCCAGCGTCGACATGGAAAGCGCCAAGAAGCAGACGCAAGCGAGCGTGCTCAAAGCGCTCGACGCTGCAGTCCCGGGCGTGACCGTTCAGACGAGCGGCTCGCCAGGCTCGCGCAGTACCGTCCGCATTCGCGGCATCAGCTCGTTCCAGAACAACGATCCACTCTACATCGTGGACGGCACGCCGGTTCAGGATTCATACATCAACTTTCTGAACCCTGAAGACATTGCGTCGATCCAGGTTCTGAAGGATGCATCGGCGGCGTCGATTTACGGAGCCCGTGCCAGCAACGGCGTCATCGTGATCGAGACCACCAAGAGTGGCCCTCCGGGACCGCCGAAAGCGACGCTCCGCGCCCGGACCGGCATAGCGACGCCGACGCGAGGTTACGACGACATTCTCCTCACGAGCTCGCTCGACTATTTCCAGATGCTCAAGCAGCGCTACATCAACGCCGGCCAGCCGATCCCAACCGGTGTGTATGGTGACCCGAACAATCCGTCGGTTCCCAACTACACCTACGCTGATCCCAGCGCCGTCCTGACCAAAGACGCGTTCGGTCGAGTTGTAACGGTAGATCCTTCCAAGTATTCGTATCCCAACGCTCTGATCGAGCCGGGCAGCCAAGGCACCGATTGGTGGAAGACCGTATTCGGCTCGGCGCCGGTTCAGGATTACAACCTCGACGTGAGAGGCGGCGGCGACGCCAATGCGTACGCCGTTTCCTTCAACTACTTCGACCAGGTCGGCACGGCGGCGTACAACGACTTCAAGCGCGGCAGCGTGCGGGTCAATACGTCGTTCAACCGCTCAAAGCTGAACTTCGGCGAGAACATCGCGCTGTCCGTGGATCGCCACTATGGCGGCACCGGCACGTTCAACGATGGCGCTCAAAACGGCGCCAGTGAAAACGGCGTCCTCGGTAAGGACAT